>JBBRHU010000055.1:0-12830 GCA_038222255.1 Fimbriimonadales bacterium
TGAATCTCTTCTCCGGTTGCCATCTTCCAGTCGAGCTTTGGAATCACTTCCGCGTGCTCGGGCAGCTTCTCTTGAACCCACATCCGCCGGACACTCACGAGATGGACGAAGTTGGATCGAATGGTTTTGCCAGTACCGGGCTTTAGTTCAAAGCTCTCTATGGGGCACGCGGCGAGGAGTTCCAAGTTGATCGCCTGGTTGATCCGCCAAGATTCAAGGATGTCGTCGATGTCCATTTCAGCCCTTTCTGAAGTCGTCGAAAACCTACGGAATCGAGTCAACTGGCCGTTCATCAAAGATTGTGAAGGTTTTCGCGTTGGAATCCCATTTCCAAACTCGCCGCAGCCACCAGCCCTGGGGGATAGCTAGCCTCGAATTGGGGTAGCGAGGGTACTCGTACAGTTCACCGGTGAAGGCAAAATCATTCATGGAATCGTTTGGTAGTCGCCGACGTTCCTCATCGAGAGCTTTGCGGGCTGCAACAGAATCCAGGTCGTTAGGTTGACGGTGCCAGTGTAAGTCTGCATGTACGCTAGGAGGTCGCCTTTGACAACCTCGATCCGCACTTTATCCGCGCGGGAGCGGACATGCTCAGATAGCCGAACAGAGTCTGAAACACCAGTGTCGGTCCGAAATCTGCAAAGCAGGCGCCCGGCAGGGTCGACGAATATCTCCACTTCTCGAACGCCAGCGGCCCGATGGCGATGGGGAATCGTAGTGATCCAGCGTTCAACCGGGATCAGCAAGATACAGGAGCAGAACAACATCAATTCCTTAGCGGCCAAGGCTCATACGATTTTACGTCTGAACTTTCTCGGCGGCTCAAGATTGTGCGAAACTCCTGCAATGATTTCCGTGCCTCTCATTTTCCTCGTGCTCGCAGGACAACAGACGAAGTTACCTGCCCCTCCCACTGAGGCAAATCTCATTGGAGACTGGACGACGGTGAAGAATTCGTTCAAATTCGAACTGAGCGAAAAGGCTAAGGCCGATATGAAGAAGCAAGGGACGGCGGGCAACTCTGAGCGAACTATCTTGCTCAACGGTATCCGTGATGCAGTTCAAAGTCTCAAGCTCACGTTTAAGCCTGACCATGCCTTTTCAGTCAAGGCTTCGGAGTCACCAGAACCTCAGAAAGGCAAATGGACACTGAAGGGCTTTGACGTCACGACGAAGATGGACACTGAGCAGGAGAATATCCCTGTCATCAAGTTCTCAAAAGATGTAAAAAAGCTGAACATGAAGTTCACCGTGCCCGACTTCGGGGTCGGAACGCTTGACCTTGAGCGGGCTAAGGCGAAGAGCTAGCCACCGCAGTACATCGACTTCAAAGACCGGAGTATGGAGAGTCAGGAGGGACAATTATGTCTCGCTCACAAAAGCTGCTTCGAGATGCCTGGGAATACTCTCACGGGTCTGTCGGCGTTTACAACAACAATCAATCGCTCTCTCCCCTCGGGAAATATCTCGAAAGTGTCATCAGACCTGGCACTCCACTTTTTAGATCCGTTCGACTAGAAATGGAGGGGATGATCAAGCTCAAAGGCTGGATCCCGTTCACGGCGACCCAAGTGCTGAACTATGATTTCGGGAACATCTGGGCGGCTCAGATGAAGATGGGAGCAATCCCAGTTTCCGGGCACGATGCGCTGACCGAGCATGTTGCCGAGATGGTCTGGAAGGCGTTTGGGATGTTCAAAGTGACAAAGCAGGAAGGCCCTGATGTTCGCCGGTCAGACGTTGGCAGAATGGCGTCGGAGTTGATCTGGCTACCCACGGTCCTCACCGCGGACGTGGCCCGAGCGAGCGAACTGGTCGGAGACCAGACTCAGTTCACGGTCAATCTTTTTGGCCACCCCCAGACGGTTTCACTTGCTCTTGGACAAGATCACCGGCCGAAGACAGTTCAACTGATGCGCTGGGGAACACCCGTGAACCGTCCTTTCGCTCAGTATCCATTTGGTGCTCACCTTTCCGACTGGCACGAATTCCAAGGCATCTCTGTTCCTTGTCATGCCGAAGTAGGTTGGGAATTTGGGAACCCATCGTTAGAGGAAGAAGGGATGTTCTTCAAGTGCGACATCACCTCGGCCTCATTCCGCTGAGCGGAATTCGACTATGCTTAAGTGGTTCGGGTTCAATTTGAGCCCGACACTCGCTTTTTTGCCCCATGAAGCTCAACAATGCTGCTGAGGGATTTGTCCCAAAAGTTATCGTCGCGCTCCGCGGCTACACCTTCAACAAATTCACAAAGGACCTGATCGCTGGGGTCACCGTTGGCTTGGTCGCGCTTCCGCTCGCGATGGCATTTGCAATTTCCTCAGGGATGTTGCCCGAAGCAGGCATCTATTGCGCGATCGTCGCGGGATTCATTGTTTCTGCGCTGGGCGGCTCCACAACTCAGATCGCGGGTCCGACAGGTGCATTCGTTGTTGTCGTCGCCGGAATTATCCAATCCCACGGCATTGATGGATTGTTCATGTGCACGCTCATGGCGGGTGTCATGTTGATGCTTCTCGGCATCACTGGGCTTGGGACTGCCGTGAAGTACATTCCCCGTCCGGTCTTGATTGGCTTCACAAATGGAATTGCCGTGCTTATCGCGAGCACTCAGATCAAAGACTTTTTTGGATTGACGATCCAAAAGGTTCCTGGCGAATTTTTACCACGTATGACTTCGATCGTCCAACACTGGGGTTCGATCTCGCTCGCGGCGACGATCTGTGCGACGGTTTCGCTCGTCGTGATCGTGCTCGTTATGAAGTACGTCAAGCGAGTTCCAGGCTACATCGTTGCGCTCATTGTTGGAACCGGAATTGTCTGGGGCTTCGGAATTCCACTCGAAACCATCCAAACAAAATTTGGAGGAATCCCCTCAGGCTTCCCTGCCCTGAAAGTTCCGAACTTTCGCGCGGACCTTATCCTTCCCCTCCTCTCGCCTGCGATGACCGTCGCGATGCTCGGAGCCATCGAGAGTTTGCTCTCTGCGGTAGTGGCAGACCGAATGACGGGAGATCGGCACAATCCGAACGTCGAGCTCTTTGCTCAGGGAGTTGCAAACTTTGCAACACCTTGGTTTGGAGCGCTGCCTGCGACGGGAGCCATTGCTCGAACCGCGACGAACATTCGATCTGGCGCCGTCTCACCCGTTTCCGGAATGATCCACGCTGGAACGCTTCTTCTGATCTTGCTTGTCGCCGCTCCGCTCGCGAAGCATATTCCGCTCGCAATCCTCGCGGCAATCCTCGTGGTTGTTTCGTACAACATGGGCGAGTGGGCTGAGATCAAAGAGATCTTGAAGTTAAGCAAGGCAGACATCTCAGTCTGGTTGATAACTTTCGCGCTAACTGTCTTTGCCGACCTCGCGGTCGCGGTCGAAGTTGGAATGATTCTCGCCGCGCTGCTGTTCATCCGAAAGGTGACCGCGACGACCACGATTGTCGAGATGACGCCGGAGTACATCTCGGCTAGGTCAAAGCACAGCCTCCAAACAAACCCAATGCCTTCAAGTGTCTCGTTGTTCCGGATCCACGGCCCCTTCCTTTTCGGAGCCTCCGACAAGCTGGCAATCATCGAGTCGCAGCTCGATTCGCTACAACCGGTAGTCGTGTTACGGTTACGGAACATGACTGCGATCGACGCGACTGGCCTTCAATCCTTTGAACGGCTCGCTGAGAAGCTCCATGCGACCGGACGGCATTTAGTGCTTTGTGGTGCGCGCGAGCAGCCGGCAAAGCTTATAGCACAGGCCGAGTTTCACCGTCACATCGGCGATGCGAACATCGTCCCGTCGCTAGAGGCTGCAGTGATACGGGCAAAGCAACTCCTGGGTCAATCACCAGAGTTAAGGTAAAGTTTGCCTAAGTGAAGCGCTTTGGCGAGTTCTGGTTCGGTTATTGCTTTTTTGCCACCTACCCGGCGGCGAAGTTAGGCTAAGTCTGAACTCACCCTAGCCAACCAGCCGCCGGAAGCCACAAAAGGTTCCGGCGGTTTTCATTTATCATGATCATGTTGCACGCAATCGATGACGTCAGGATTCTCGAGATCTCTGAGCTCACTCCGCCCTCGCACCTTCTTCGCGAGTACGTCTGCTCGGATGAGGTCAGTGAACTCGTTTCAGGAACTCGTGAGCGCATTCACAACATTCTCACTGGGGCCGATCCGCGCAAGCTCGTGATCGTGGGTCCGTGCTCGATCCATGATCCGAAAGCTGCTCTTGAGTATGGGGAGCGACTTCTCGCTGCACGGCAAGAACTCGGCGACAAGCTTGAGATCGTCATGCGTGTTTACTTCGAGAAGCCGCGGACGACGATCGGTTGGAAAGGCTTGATCAACGACCCCGATCTTGATGGCACCTACAAGATCAACAAGGGACTTCGAATTGCTCGTGACCTGCTACTCAAGCTAAACACGATGGGCGTTCCCGCCGCATCCGAATTTCTTGATATGATCACGCCGCAGTATTTTGCGGACCTCGTCAGTTGGGGAGCGATTGGAGCGCGGACGACCGAGTCACAAGTCCACCGGGAACTAGCTTCCGGGCTTAGCTGCCCTGTCGGATTCAAGAACGGCACGGACGGCAACGAACAGATTGCGATCGACGCCATTCTCTCTGCCCTCCATCCTCACCATTTCCTCTCGGTGACGAAAGGAGGACACAGCGCAATCGTCGCTACACGAGGCAACGAAGACTGCCATCTCGTTCTCCGCGGAGGACGCAAGCCCGGCTACGACCGCGCTAGCGTTGACAGTGCTTGCGCCGCCCTCGATAAGGCAGGGCTTCGACCCCAAGTAATGGTCGATGCGAGCCACGCGAACAGCGGAAAGATCGCGGCGAACCAAGTCGGAGTAGTTCGAAACCTGATTTCTCAGATCCGAGATGACGCGCCGATTCTCGGCGTCATGATTGAGAGCCATCTTAACGCTGGTCGCCAGAATCTTGTCTCTGGACAAGGGCTGAAGTATGGAGTGAGCATCACTGACGAGTGCCTTGGCTGGGACGACACGCTCTCTATACTGCGCGAACTCGCCGACGCCTAGGGTATCTCCGAGTTCCGAACGGGCGTCGAACGAATATGCACTTCATGCTCGTTTATACCGTCGTGCCGGACTATGTGGAGCGCCGACAGCAATTTCGTCTTGAACATTTATCGCTCGCTACCGACGCTTTAGCGCGGGGGGAACTATTGCTCGGAGGTGCGGCAGGTGAACCCGTAGATCGCGCTTGGTTGCTTTTCGAATGCGCAGGTTCAGACATCCCATCTCATTTTGCTGAAGCAGATCCTTATGTGCAAAATGGACTGGTCACGAAATGGGAAGTCATTCCCTGGCACACCGTGGTCGGCACACTGAAGTGAGGTTGAAAATGAAGGTAAAACCCGGGCGGAATGAGCAACGGCGCTAAGGTTTACAGTGGAGATCAACTTCTTCAGATCAGCATGCCAATGGGCGGAATTGGGGCAGGTTGTGTATGCCTTAACGGCTACGGCGGGCTACAAGACTTTTCGATTTACAACAAGCCCGCCACCAGTGCCCTTGCTGATGGCCACGGATATAGCGGCGCGGCATTCGCGCTTGTCCACATTAAAGGCAAGTCGGACGGGACTCGCCTTGTCGAGGGCCCGCTGCCTGTTGAAAAGCTCTATAACCAGGGACTGCAGGGCCAGGGATACCGAGGCGGCGGACACGAAGGTCTCCCTCGATTCCAGAATTGCTCATTCGAATCTCGTTACCCGTTCGGCAAGGTTTCGCTAGACGACCCGTCGATGCCGATTCAGGTTCAGTTGACCGGCTGGAGCCCGTTCGTTCCCAACGACGAAAAAGCTTCGGGGGTTCCTGCCGCGATCCTGACGTACGTGATCGAAAACACATCTAGCGACTTGATTGAGCTGGAGTTCTCCTACCACCTTGCTCATCCTGCAATTGGCGAACAGAACCAGAATTCACGAAATAGACTCCTTGCTGATCGGAAGGGCATCTGCTTCTACAACATCGAAGATCCCAAAGCAGAAAAATTCGGAACCGCCGCCTTAGCCGTGATTGCCAAGTCTCCTGCCGTCAAAGCAATGTGGTTCAGAGGCGGGTGGTTTGACTCGATTTCAGCGCTATGGCGAGAGGTTTCTACCGGCACGTTCCGCGAGAACGATGGATCTAGGAGTTCGGAAGGACAAGACGGAAGGAACGGCGGTTCGGTAATGGTCACTGCGACTCTGAAACCTGGGGAGAAAGTGACGATCCCAGTTGTGCTCTCCTGGCACTTCGCCAATATTGGTTTGAACATCGGCGGGCCGAAGGATCTGATCTGGCACCCGTGGTTTGCCACCCAGTGGAACGATGCAGAAGACGTTTCAAACTGGGTGCGAGATCACTATTTGACGCTGATGGGGCGCACCAAGGCTTTCGCAGATGCCGTCCACAACACCACGCTTCCTCTCGAAGTGATCGACGCAATCGCTTCAAACTTGGCAATCCTGAAATCTCCGACTGTTCTGCGACAAGCCAACGGCAACGTGTGGGGATGGGAAGGCTGCTTCACTTCTAGCGGGTGTTGCCACGGTAGTTGCACCCACGTTTGGAACTATGCTCAGGCTTTTCCACACCTCTTCCCCGCTCTCGAACGAACTCTTCGCGAACAAGAGTATCGACGTTCGATGGATACTCGCGGGCATATCAACTTCAGAGCGGCCATTCCAGACGCGCCAACTTCCCACGACTATCACGCAGCTTCCGACGGACAGCTAGGGGGAATCATGAAGGTGTGGCGCGATTGGCAAATCTCAGGAGACAACGAGTGGCTCGCCCAGCTCTTTCCTTCCGCAAAACTGAGCCTCGATTACTGCATTTCAATCTGGGATCCGGAGCGCAAGGGAGCGTTGTTTGAGCCACACCACAACACCTACGATATCGAATTTTGGGGTCCAGACGGGATGTGCTCTAGCATCTATATCGGAGCGTTGATGGCCATGGCCTCGATGTGCTCAGCACTTGGCCACACTGATGCCGCAACCTCCTATGCCGAACTCGCTGAAAGGGGCGCAAAGTTCCTCGATCAAACGCTCTTCAACGGCGAGTATTACGAGCACCATGTCCAATGGGAAGGACTCAAGGATCAATCGTTCGTCGAGCTCCTCGGCAAGATTCCGGTTGATGGTAGCGCAGACGATGTTTCACTTCTACTCCAGTCCGAAGGGCCGAAGTATCAATATGGAACAGGCTGTATTTCGGACGGGGTCATCGGGGCTTGGATGGCCCGAACTTATGGCATCGAGACGCCGCTTTCGGATGAAAACGTCCAATCGCACCTCGCGAGCATTTTCCGCTACAACTTCCGAGAGGACCTTTTCGACCACGCATGCCTTCAGCGGCCGGGCTACGCGCTCGGTCACGAAGCTGGTTTGCTCCTATGCACCTGGCCCAAGGGCGGCAAGCCGACGTTACCCTTCGTTTACTCCGATGAAGTCTGGACGGGAATTGAATATCAAGTCGCCTCTCACTGCATCCAAGAAGGCCTTGTTGAGGAGGGTCTCAAGATTGTGGAAACCGTCCGAAGTCGTTTCGAGGGCCACGTCCGAAATCCTTTCAACGAATATGAGTGCGGGAGCTACTACGCTCGCGCGATGGCGAGCTACTCGCTTCTCCAGGCGCTCACCGGCTTCCGATATTCCGCGGTCACGAAGCATCTCGAATTCGGGCCGAAGCTGGAAGTGGATGGAACGTTCAAGACGTTCTTCAGTGCGGCCAGTGGTTACGGAACGATCTCCTTAGAGGGACCGCTCCTGACTGTGGAGATGATCGAAGGAGTCCTCGAAGTCAAGTCATTGGCATGGGACGGTCGACTACTTGCCGTCTTGCAGTCGGCCAAAGTAGGCAGCCCGATTATTGTTGAACTCACATAAGGCAAGAATGAGCAGGGGCGATTAACCATCTTGAACATGAGCGAACTGACGCGCTACGAACAGTTTCAGATCACGATGAGGCTGTTACGCTGGGATTCTCTCGACTCGGACCACCGAGCCGACCGATGAAAACCCAACCTTGTTCACGAACCCTCGACTGCATCCGAATCCGGTACAGGTCCTACGTGCCCATTCTGGTCGTTGCCGAGGGGAGCTAAATTATGGCGAGTAAGCGAGTGCCATGCCGGATCGACGGGCTCCTTGCAGTGGATGCGCAGCAGGTCGTGATCTTTAGACGTGGTCCCAGTCGACACGTTCAGATGTTGGTTTGGGATCTCTCGAGCGACAAAGTTCTTCCTGGTCAATGGATCAAGGCGCGCGTCCAAACACAGCACTCAAGCGTGAGCCCGATGGCAGATACGTTGTAATTGGGGCCTCTGACTGGTCAAACCTCCGACATCGTAGACCAACTCAATCGAAAGAAGACTACGACAACGCAACCTGGACCGCTATCTCAATGCCTCCGTACTACACTGCAATTGGACTCTGGCTATCGAGTGGGCCGAGCTACTTTGGCGGTGGAATCTATGAATCGAACTCCGTGGTTGCCTTGAGTGATGGAACCGACACCACCCTCACTCCCCGTTCCGAAATCTATCAAAGTTCTTGTTAAGGGCTATTGGGGCACCCCGGGGGAGAAAGGGTTGATGCCCCAACTCCTCGCGCAGCAGGGGTGGCAAACGCACGAACTTACTGTTCAGCCTCAGCGTCACGTCAGGAGGATTTACTCGAAATCCTTTCGCGAAGGGACGCTCTACAGGATTTCCGAAAATTACAGCGAGGTGCATGTGGTTCGAGATTTGACTGATCGAGTGGTCAAAAAATGGGTTGTCCCCGCGGATCACACCCAGTTTCTCGAAGTGGACGCACGGGGGAGAGTAATCTTTGGCGACCATGGTTGCCTGTGGGCGTGGAATCGCTTCCAAGATCGCAAGCGACCATGATCGCTGATTTGAATGAGAACAAGTTCGAGCAGGCCGAGGCAGCCTCCTGGGCGCGAAGGTGGTAGCGTTGCTAAGCGACCAAACTCTCAAGCAACAAGGTTGACTGCTCCAAACCAAAAAACTCATGAACACATGCGCCAACTGTGCCGCCGAACTTACGGGGCCATTCTGCGCCAACTGCGGGCAGGAGCATCAAGAGGCCGAACCAAGTCTAGGTCATGTTCTGCGCGATCTTTGGGATGACGTCATCAAGATTGACGGTAAGGTTCTGACCACTCTAAAGCTCTTGTTCACCCAACCAGGGCAACTCACGCTGGAGTATTTTGAGGGCAGGCGCATCCGTCATGTCACGCCGTTCAAGCTCTATCTGACACTGTCTGCTGTGTACTTCCTCCTATCAAATTTCTCATACATCCGCCAGAAGATTGAGAGACAATCCGCGATTAAGTCGACAAGCACTTCGGCAGAGACGGCTGCGCTCATCCAAGATGTGATTGCTGCCGGGACTCGATATTTCTTCGATCACCTAAGCACGATCCTCATTCTCATCGTCCCCTTCACCGCGATCAGCACCGCAATTCTTTTTCGCGGGAGTCGGCGGTCGTTCTTGTTCCATCTCGTCTTTGTGCTACATGTTTGGAGCTTTTTGTTCTTGACCGTCGGAGTGCTTGGTGCGCTGAATGTGCCGCTCAACTTCTTTCAGTTCTTTCTCGTGTGCAGCATCGTGTACATGATTCCAGCCTCACGGCGCGTGTTCAAACGAGGCTGGACTGAAAGCGTCGCGAAGTCATTCTTATTCGGCGCATCGGTCATGACAGTCTGCGTCTTGACGCTGATCGTCATCGTTGGCGGGCACGCCTACCAAAGGAAATCAGCGCTCGCGAAATCAATACAAGGGCAACCTAGCCCAAGTCGCCAAATAAAGTGAGCTAGCGAGTCCGGCGCTTCATGATGCCGCTGTACATTGCCGGCCCGACGATGAGTGTCAAAATCGTACTGAAGATCAACCCTCCGACGACCGCCACCGCGAGGGGCTTCTGCATTTCTGAACCTGCCCCAATTCCGAACGCTAAGGGGAGTAGTCCAAGAACGGCAGTTAGCGTAGTCATAAGAATCGGACGGAGCCTTTCGTCGCCTGCAGCAACAACCGCATCATCAGCGGAGGATCCTTCTTCTATCAAATGTTGAGCGCGATCGAGGAGCAAGATTCCATTCTTCACCACAATCCCCGAAAGCATAATCACGCCCATGAACGAAGAAACGTTAAGGGCGGTGTGGGTTACGGAGAGGGCGACAACCGCACCGAACAAGCTGAGCGGCATCAAAATGAGGATCACGGTGGGCGCGGCGAATGTTCGGAACTGGAAAAGCATGACAGTGAAGACGAGCAACACTGCGCTGCCGAGGACGATGCTTAGGTTGACGAACGATTCCTTTTGACTCTGAGCCTGGCCGGCGATGACGGGTTGGACGCCAGCGGGAATTGCGGTTTCGGAGAGCAACTTGCTGACAGCTCGAACAGCTGCTCCAAGGTCCGTCTTGTCTTTGTCAAGTTGACAACTCACCGAAACCATTCTTCGCTGGTCTTCACGTGTTGCCTGAGTGGTGCCAGCAACCAGCTCTGCTTTTGCCACATCTTGCACCTGAATGCGACCCACTGGGGTCTGGATTCCTAACCGCTTGATGCGGTCGAGGTCTGTGCGAGCACTTTCTTCGAGTCGAACCCGGACCGGAACTTGACGATCACCTTCTAGCACCTGGGATGCGACAGTCCCTAGAAGCGAGGCGTTTAGCTGAGTTGCCAGTGCGTCGACAGTCAATCCCCGACGGCCAGCCTCTCCGGCATCGACGACAAAGTGAACTTCGGGACCCGATTGCGTGGCACTTGATTTGACATCAACCAAGCCCTTGACCTTCTCCATCTTCTCCACGAGTTCGGTCGCCAACTTCTCGACCACTTCCTTGTCCTTCCCAAACAGCTTTACTTCGATCGGACTTGGTGCCCCTGCAAGGTCACCAATCAAGTCTTGAAGAACCTGAATGAACTCGACGTCAACTCCAGCGATCTCGGACTGAATCTTCTCTCGGAGATCACTCATGACCGCCTCGATGTCCCGCTTCCTGTTCGGCTTCAACATGATCGCGTAGTCACCGCGATTTGATTCGGTGATCGCAAATCCGAGTTCGGTTCCGATTCGACGGGAAAAGGTGGCGATCTCAGGAGTCTCCTCCAGCATCTTGTCAATCTTCTTCAGTAGCCGATCACTTTCCTCAAGACTCGTTCCCGCAGGTGTGAAGAAGTCCAGAACAAACGCTCCTTCATCCATTGAGGGCATGAAGCCGGGGGAAAGGTTTGAACCAATCATGTAGGTTCCGCCCACCAAAAGCAGAATAAGCGGAATGATCAGAATCCGCACTTTCATCGTGGCCCTGAGCACCGCTCGATACCCGCGTAGAATCGCCTGAAAGCCTCGACCGTCTGGGCGATGACTCTCCCGAGTTAAGAATTGAGCACATAAGCTGGGACTCACGTAGAGCGCCAAAACGAGAGAGATCAACAGTGCAAAAGTGAGCGTTAGCGCCAGTGCAGAAAAGAAAGCACCCGCAACGCCCGTCAAAAACGCAAGCGGCAGAAAGACAACGACGGTTGTGATCGTTGACGAAATCATCGGCGCGGCGATTTGACTCGATGCTTTCGTAACTGCCTCCGCGACGGTATCGCAATTGCCGAGTTGTTTGAACACTGCCTCGACGACAACAATGGCGTCATCAATCACCAACCCAATCCCGACCGCGAGCGCGCCGAGGGTCATGAGATTAAGGGTCAACCCAGCAAGTCGCATCGCGACGAGCGTAATCAGCAATGTGAGCGGGATGATGATAGCGGTGACGCTTGTGGCGCGCAGGTTCTTCAGGAAGAAAAGCAGGACAAAGACGGACAACCCTGCGCCTACCAAAACCGCCTCAAGCACACTCGCCAACGCTTGCTTGATCAGAACCGACTGATCGTAGAACACTCCGATCTGGAGGTCTGCGGGCAGGGTCGACTTCATGCGATCGACTTCTGCTTGTACGCCCTCGACCATGGTGACGCTGTTCGCAGTCGGTTGGCGGATGATGTTCAAGAGAACCGAGTCGTTTCCATTGGCACTCACGACAGTCGTATTGTCCTCAGCTGAGTCAACGACCTCAGCAAGTTGGCTGACACGAATAGGGACGCCACCCTTTTGCGTCACTACGATGTTTCGAATCGCGTCGACAGACTTCGTCTCACCATCGACTGCCACCTGGTAACGGAGAAATCGTTGATCAATACGACCTACGCTTCGGATTTGATTGGTGCTCGAAATTGCGGTCACAACATCAGAAGGTGAAATTCCGAAGGTCCCCAGGCGTTCGGGCTTAAGGTTGACAGCAATCTCAGGGCGGCGGCCACCTTGAACCACGACACGAGCTACTCCAGGTAGTCGCCCCAATCGAGGCTTGATCCGGTAGGTTGCGTACGTCCAGAGTTCGGTTGGACTCATTGACTTGGACTTGAGCGTCAACCCGAGAACAGGAAAGACCGTCGGGTTCATCCGCTCGATTTCGGTCATCGTGTCTGGCGGAAGCTGGGGTCGCACCTGGTTAACCTTTGCATTGACCAGTTGTTCAGCAACAATGATGTCCGTGCCAGGTTCAAAATTGACCGAAATTTCCGTTGAACCACGTTTGGCTTTCGAACGGATATTCTGTACATTCGGGATCGTCGCTACCGATTCTTCAATCGGAGTTGTGATCGAAACTTCGACGAGTCTCTCCGGAAGGTCACCGTTCTCCGCAATCACCACAACGCGAGGAAAGGTGACGTCGGGAAGAATCGAAACCGGGAAAGTTCGATAAAGTACGGCTCCCGCAACGCACAACAGTGCAACGACAAAGAGGATTGGCT
>JBBRHU010000056.1:0-12781 GCA_038222255.1 Fimbriimonadales bacterium
GAACGTCTTCAGAGTATCGGGACACCTATTTTCCAGGGAATCCATGAAGCGCAAAATCTTTCTCTTTGCTCTGCCTATCACCCTGGCGATCGCGCTCGGCTGCATCACCGTCGGCCCAGAGGGCCAGTTCTACGTCCGCACTGCAAAAGAGGAAGCGATTGTAGTGTGGGATCAAGCGAACCAGACCGAGCACTTCATTCGACGAGCGAGCTTTGAGTCGAACGCGCAAGACTTCGGATTCATTGTGCCGACTCCGACCGTGCCTCAGCTTCGAGTGACGAAGCCTTCTGTGTTCGAGGAGTTCATTCCGTGGAACCGGCTCACAAAGGGGCGAGTCGGGTTGGAGGTTATGAAAGAGGTCAAGCTTGGCGACTACGACGCGACCGTGCTGAAGGCGTCAGATCCGAAGGCGCTTAACTCTTGGCTCGCCAAACACGGCTTTCAGCGAGACCGGCGCTTTGATCGGTGGGCAGCAAGCTACATCGAAAAGGGTTGGGTCTTCACTGCCTTCAAGGTTGTTCGCCTGGCGCGCGCAGGGTATGAACTCGATCCGCTCCAAATGAGCTTCAAAACCAATCTGCCGTTCTACCCCTATCACGAGCCCGAAGGTTCGGGTGCGAAGAATCGATCACTTGCACTCCACTTCGTCAGTCGGACTGCGCCGGTGGCCGCGCTGGGCGGAAATCTGTGGGTCGTTGCACCAGAGCCACCGGACACTTTTCGAAATCAGAATCGAGTAGAAGTCGCGCTCGGGCTACCCGCGAAAACCCTCGAGGGGTTTAAGAAGTGGAATTTTGTAGATCAGACCAACCCTCGAGATGGCAGGTACGATTTGCTATTCGGGAAGTCTCGTCGACGATGAAGCTCAGCGCCCTCGTTTCCACCCTCGCTCTTGGCGGGATCATTTGCCTTGGTTGCATCGCAGTTGGCCCTGTGTCCGAGCTGGTGGCAGGAAAGGAAGTCGCGCTGATTGTATGGGATCCCGCCGCGAAAGTTGAGCATTTCATTCGGTCCGCCGAGTTTGACACGAGTGTAAAGTCTTTTGGCTTCATTGTCCCAACTCCGAGTGTTCCCAAAGTCGAAGTCGTCGGTTCCAAGTTCTTCACAAGGCTCGCCAAATATACCGACCGCGTTACCCCTGCCCCTACGTCAAATAGAGAAGGCGTGAAAGCGGCGTCGGTCGAGGTCGTTCAGCGCGTCCAGGTCGGCGGATATGACTCAGCGACGCTGAAGGGTGACAACACAAAGGCGCTCGATGCCTGGTTCGGCGACCACGGATTCAAGCGAGACCAGCGATTCTCGGAGTGGGCGAAGCCGTATGTTGACCGAGGCTGGTACTTCACCGCCTTTCGGCTCCTCTCAGACGACGGCACTGCCAAGCTAGAACCAATCCACCTGACCTTCGATACCCTCGAACCGTTCTTCCCCTACCGCGAGCCGCCCGATCCGGTCCATGCCGGTTCGCGACGCGATTTCGATCTCTATTTCCTCTCGGCTAAGGCCTACAAACCTGTGATCTCCAGGAAGCCTTGGGAGGTCGAAGCAATCACAATTCCTGAAATCAACGGCGTGCAACGGTATCTTGAGACCGACCTAAGGCTGCCCGCCGGAACCCTCGACGGCTACCACGGCGCATTCTACATGGACCATTCCCAGTCGCGAAACGGGAAAGACGACATTGTCTTCATCCAAGAGCCCGAATCTGCCCAACAAGTCCCCCGCAACTCGGCCTTCGTGCTCGCAGGAATCCTCGTCGCGCTCGCCCTTTCCTTCGTGGGATACCGAGTCTTCCGGCATTAGGGGCCAACACCCAAGGGTGAGACTGCTGTCGAGCCCATCGTCTTCTCCTGGCCAAAGTCAGCGCGAAGGATTTTTCATCTATAAGCCCCGATCTTTGGGCCGGTGGGTGATCAAATGGAGTCAAATACTCTCATGCGCCTAGATGAAGTTGAAGAAAGTCAAAACGTGGAAGACCGTCGAGGAATTAGCGGGAAGGGTGTCGCGGTGGGCGGCGGCATTGGAACCTTGGTGATCGCCCTCATCGTCATGGCCCTGGGCGGAGACCCGCGTAGCGTGATTCAAGGTTCAACTTCCCCGTCGACCCAGTCTCGATCTACTTCACCGCAAGATGAAGAGGGCAAGAAGTTTGTATCTAAGGTGCTCAAAGAAACCGAAACTGTCTGGACTCAGCTGTTCCAAGAACGCGGCAAGAAATATGTCGCCCCTCGTTTGGTTCTTTTTACGGACCGAGTGAATTCAGCCTGCGGAAGCGCAGATTCAGCCGTTGGCCCTTTCTATTGTCCGGGGGATGCACAGGTGTACATCGATCTCGATTTCTACAACGTCCTTCGGCAGCAACTCGGAGCAGGCGGTGATTTCGCGCAGGCCTACGTGATTGCGCACGAGGTAGGACACCACGTTCAGGACTTGTTGGGCACAACCACGAAGGTGGATACTGCGCGCAGAACGAGTTCTCAGAAGGAAGCCAACCGGCTCTCAGTAAAGCTAGAACTCCAAGCGGACTACTTCGCCGGCGTCTGGGCCAAACACGCGAAGGAACTGCATCTGGACCGACAAGATATCGAGGAAGCCCTGAATGCCGCGAAGAAGATCGGGGACGACACACTTCAGAAGCGAGCACGGGGAACTGTGGTGCCGGACTCTTTCACGCACGGCACATCTGAGCAGCGGATGAGATGGTTCATGAAAGGGTACGACACGGGCGACATGGGTGGCGGAGATACGTTCTCGGCATCCAGCCTCTAAAGGGCCCGCCTTTACCGTTTCACCTGCGTGAATCGGGAAGGCGGACAGAATTAGCGTGTCACCAAGCCATCGGGAACGAGCCACCGTTGGTGCGACCGTCCATGTAGCAGACGCTCAATGCTCGGCGGGAAATGTCAGTGGAGTTTGTGTCGGAACGGTGGAGCACCCAGTTATGCAAAGCGACAACTTCACCGGGCGCAAGTTCTACAAATTCGGTGCCGTTTTGTGATTGCCATTCCTCGGCTTGTTCAATCGTGAGGAATCCGCTTGGGTGGTCTGGGTTGACGAGTCCCTTCTTATGGCTGCCAGGAATGATTTCTACGCAGCCGTTCGCCTTGGTGGCTGGGTCGAGCGCGGTCCAGATGGTGACGAGCGGATCTCGGTCGAGGGAGGTCCACCGGTCTTGGTGCCAGGGCAGGAGGGTGCCTTGCCGCGCGGGCTTGTTCATGAACATCGTGCGGAAGATCCCGATCGGAGTGTCATCGCCGTAGACGCCAGCATTGAACTCTTGAAAAATCGGCCGGGATAGGTAGTCCTGAAAGATGGGGTCAATCTCAAGGTTTTGGATTTTTCGGTAGGCGAGGGTCGCTCCCTTGTGACCGTTGCTCTGCTCGCCCGCATTCTCGTAGGCGCCATCTTTGCTGTCGAGCTGCATCAAGAGGCGGTCGTATTCAACGTCAGCAGTCCCGAGCATGATCGCATCGAGGCGGTCTTGCATCGCTTTCAGATCGTCGTCGTTAAGCAACTTTCCTAAGTACAAGACTCCGGTGTCTTCGAATGTTTTCCATTGGTCTGCTGTGATCACGGCCATAGAGTTTTCCTGATTGTCGAATCCGTTCTTAGTTTCCATGGTTTGAATTGAATCTCCAATGACTCATCTGGCTTATTTTTTGTCGGATATGATCAAAGCATACGATGCCCACACCGCTCTCCTTCCTCGCGATGTCTGACATCCCAGAATGCGATCAGGTCTATGATCGCCGGGTGGTCGGGTACGGAACGATTCAGATCACGTCTGGGGCTCGGCTCACAATAGGCTACGACGACGACTGGTTTGAAGTCGATGAGTCCGCATCTATTTGGCCCGCATACCCCGGCCCACGCCTTCGATTCCACGCTTCGAATCCGACCGAGCGATGGCACCATCGACATCTGGCATTCGCGGGGCCGCGATTACTGGAGTGGGAGGAAGCGGGACTGTGGCCTTTCAAGCCACAGCCGGTCTTAGATTCTGGGTGGGTGCAAAACTTCACGCAGATCCAGGCTCGGAGTCGAGACGGGGGCCTCTCAGCCCTGCGCGCCACAAATGAGATTGAGCGATGGTTGCTCCGACTCGCAGACCAAGAGGGAACAATCACCCAAGAGCAACCCGAATGGCTTCGGAACGTCATCGTGGAAATCTCTGGCACCTACGCCCCAGAGTATCGAGCGCTTGCGGAGCGTTGGGGGATGGGTGAGAGTACGTTGCGGAGGCGATTTAGGGAAGAAATTGGAATATCTCTACACACTTTCGCGATCCAACAGCGCATAGGGTCAGCGCGGAAACGGCTCGTAGAGAGCAATGAGTCACTTGCGAAAATCGCCGACGAACTTGGCTATGGGAGCGAGTTCTTCTTCGCCCGGCAATTCAAGCAGTGGACGGGAGTTACTCCGGGTGTCTACAGACGGAGTCGGTGAGATGCTTTCGAGGGGCATTCCTGCCCCTCGAATCGCACTTAGGCCATTGCGCGGATGCGCTCGCGGAGAACGATTGAATCTCGTTCAAGCACGTTGCGTGCTTCCACGTATTCGGACCCTGCCAGTCGAGGCAAGATCAGTTGGTTTCGGAGCGTGTCTTGCTCCAATGCCTTCATCATGATTTCGCGAGCGTACTTGTCGTTCGAGACCAACACTTGACTCACAAGGCTGTGAGCATCAAGCTGGGTCAAGATCGACTTTGCGGCGTTTGCTCGCACCGCCCACTCAGTGTCATAGGTGAGACCCACGAGCATCGGTGCAAGTTCTGGCCACTTCAGATATCCAATCGCTCGGGCCACGCCTGCTCGCACACTCATCTCTGGGCGGTTCACAAGGGCATGGATTTCGGTTGAGACATGGCTACGTGTAGCAAAGTCGGCATCTCTTGGAATTCCATCGAGTCCCTGAATGATCAGAGCAGGCTCGGTGGAGCGAAGCATGCTAAGCAAATCATCTGTCGCGTAGGTTCTTTCGTGCAGTTCCGGACGAGTAATCGCCTGAGCAGCGAGGGGAAGAGCGCCAACACCTTCAAGGTGAGTCGTCTTGTCCCATCGAACCTCTTCGAGACCCCGCCTTGACCGAGAGAACTCTTGAAGAGCTCTAAAGGCGGCAAGGCCGTTCACGATGTTGCCGTAAAGCAATCGAGGAATCGACATCACGCCGTGGACGAAACCGTAGACCATCGTGACAAAGAAGAACCTCTGGAACATCCGGATAAGCATCATGAAGGTGTCGATGATGACCAGGTAGTAGAGGGCTGTTCCCTTAACGATGACCGGAAGCAACGCGAGCGGAATGATCCGCAGCTGGCCGAGCGTAAAGAGCACGAAGTAGAACAAGAGGAAGTAGCTGAAGAGCGATGCGGCAGAAGCCACGAACACTTTTCGGTCCTTGATCAAGTTCTCGATGATCCTGATGCCACCGCGCCATCCCATCTGCTCCCATTCCTGGAGAGAGATGCCAATGATCCAACGCGTCTTTTGACGCACCGATCGGTGGAAGTCCATCGGGAAGTACGCCCAGTTGCTGATGAAGCCAGGTCGCTTGATGAGCGGCACGTTCCATTTCGACTTGTCGTCGGCAAGTGTGACACCAACAAAGATAGATCGTAGGCCGAGCTGCTTGATTCGCAGCGACATCGCGTAGTCCTCGGTCATCGAGTATTCATTGAATACTTCGCGGCCGAAGTTCTGCTCAAGAACCGTAAAGGTTCGTCGCGAGAATCCCGTTCCAACACCTGCGTAAGGCACAAATCCGGAGAGCTTTTCGCGAACAGGCACGTCTTTCATGTGCTGCTCGGCAAACTCGTCGGCGTAGATCCAGTGAACCCACTTGTACCAAATCGTTGGCAACGGCAGAATCGGAAGCTGAATCGCGTCCACACGGGGGATCAAGTAGTTGTACAACAAGAACGACTGCGGGTGGACGTTATCTTCAGCATCGTGCATGACGATGATGTCAAACGTTTCGCCGACGCGCTGTTCGTACAGCTTAATCGCCTGGTAAACCTGGTTCAGACAATCTGCTTTCGTCGTTGGGCCGGGCCGAGGATTAACGACTTTGATGATCTGCGGGTGAACAGCGGCGAGCGCATCCACGGCAGCCTGGGTCGCAGGGTCGTTCGGGTAGGTACCAACAAAAACGAAGAAGTTCTTGTACTCAACCCGCTCAAGGATGTTGCGAACCATCGATCCGACAACTTCACCTTCGTTCCACGCGGGAACCATGCAGGCGAGAAGCTGTTGGTCTCTTGCTCTTAGCCGAGAGAGGCTGAGTCGTTTGTTCGTTCTCCAGAGCCTTCTCCTGTAAAACTGAAGCCAGACATTGGCTACGTCGTACAGAAAGTCCTGGATACCGGACACCAAAAAGATGATGGCCACGACCCAGGTGAGGATCAAGAAGAAGTCGCGGAGAATGACGAGTATGTCTCGAGGTTCCCAATCCATTTAATGCAATTCCTTCCTAATGTTGTTCACGTAGGGGTCGTGGCCGGGGGCCACCGAGGTGCGTTTAGGCACCTCGGGGTCGGCGGAACTGTCGCCAGATCAGGACGGCCATGAGGATCACTCCCAAGATGAGGATGCTTGCGGCGCCCTTCATCGGAGGTGTGTAGCGATCTTTCTCAGTCGTTTGTTCTGTTTCGACGTCGGACGAGTTGCGTGGGACGAGGTTGACGATTCGACCTTGTCTCGTGAGCAAGCATGCTTCACCGGTGAGCTCTTCAGCTCGCTTCGGATCTGCGAGTACGTTGCCGGCTCGCTTCATCGCCTCTTCGTCAGATGCGAGAACTACATAGAGCACTCCACCCTTGCCGCCTGGTGCGGGGATTGCTTGGAAAAGCGTTCCACCAGCAAGCGCTGACTTGAGAACCTGAACTCTCTCAGAGAGTTTGAAGTTGTCTCCACCTTCGGGTCGAACCAAGAGGTCCTTGAGGCCCGAGAATCGATCGACTTCATTGTAGTAGCCGAGCATTACGCCGCTACCGTCTGCGCCACCGTCTGCGCCAAGCTTGACGTTCCAAGCGATGGGGTATCGGTTGCTCTGTCCAGCTCGTGCGGCAGCGATAGCCGCCGTAGTGAGCTCTTGGTCAGAAGGCTTTGCACTTAGTCGCATCGTTGCCGGTGCGGCTGGCTTGCCATCCTGAGACGTCAGGTAGGGGAAGTTCTCAAGGTACGGTCGACCAGGAAGCTTTCCGGTTTCGAGAACGAACTCGGATGCTCCGTCGATCACCGTCCATGCGATGTCGTCATAGATCTTCGAACAGTCAACCAACTCGAGGTCATGGTAAGCAGCAAACTCAAAGTTCCATGAGTTCTTTGCAAGTTCCGTAACCGGGAGTCGAGCAACCAGGTAACCGCCGGCCGTATTCTCCTTGTCAAGTCGAACGCTTCCAACCGGAAGGCCGTTCATGCTGACCGAGAGAATCGATCGTCGTGGCTGCAAGCTTGCACTGTGTCGGAACTTCAGACGGATATAGGATTCCTTTCCGAGGTTCGTTACCAGCGGTCGCTTGACCGTAAAGATCGTTCGCTGGTGATAGATACCAGCAAGCGTCATGTTTGGCGTTCCAAGATCTTGGAGAGTGAACCGACCCAGCTTGGATCCTAGTTCCTCAGCCGAGGCAGCCGGAGCACCCACGATGGCAGCTTGTGTGCCTTCCATCTGAGCTACCATCTCTGGTCGAGCCAACGTCTTTCGAATGTTATCGAGTGACGTTGCATCAGTACCAGCGATCGAGAGCTTTGAGCCTCCGCCATTAGCGGTTGCAGTAACGCCCGTTCCAGTAGCTGCCGAGCCGAACGCAACTGCGTATCCGCTCATGCTGCCATTGGTGCTGACCTGAAGTGGCATTGGCTTCTGCTGCTCGCGGCGACCCCAGTCGCTTGCGATACCAAACATTGCGCCCAATTCAGTAGAGGAGGCATTCGAACTGACCAACCACGGACCGTTGACTGCGTATGGCGCAAGCGGGTCGAGGTAGGGGAACGGATAGCTAAACAGCGGATAGACATCACCCGGAGTTCGCCAAAGCTTCAACTTGGAAGAAGTGGCAAATCGGATCCAGTTGCCCGCGTCATCGATGTCCCGGCAAGGACCTTCCGACGTGCGCTGTCGACTTACGACTCGGATTTCGTTAAAGCCGGTCTTGAAGAACCGAACTGGAAGCGAAACCTGCCAATTGGTGACTGCATTCTCTCCGCCGCGCTCTTTAGGGCTGGGGAGATAGCGGCTACCAACGGGTTGGCCGTTGAAGATGATCGTCAAGCTTCCCTCTCGGGTCAGCAAAGTTGGGCTGGTGACAAAGTTCAAGTCCACCATTCCGTCTTTTGCCATCCGAACGCCAGGCATCATCTTGAAGTAATAAAACCAAGTGTTGACTGGATTGGTCAGCGAGCGATCTTCTGTGAGCATGGGGATGTCATAGGCGACTGCTCCCCCCGAATTTGACACTGTATCCTTTGAAAGGAGTCGGGCCGAATTCTCATTTCCTGTTCGCTCTGGAGCGACCACACTCGGGTCTTGCGGATCCGCTTGAGCAAGAAGCTCGCGCTTCCCTACTCGGTTGGACTGCACCCCAATGGTCAGCTCGCGGCGTGGAGCCTGAACTGCTTGGAAATGGCCTCTGGTCGTGGATGATGGTTTCTCGGCAACGACACTCAATCGGCGGACGGATTTCCGCACGACGGGTCGCGATGCCTTCGAAGCCACCGTACTGTGGGTTGACTGAAGTTTTGGCGCCTCTTTCGAGCGGTCCCCATCACGCATATTCTTGCTTGCGGCAAGTAGGTGGGAGACGTCCAGACGGGCACCAGATTGGGCCATGGCTGTGCTGCCAAAGCACGCAGCCAGGCACCCGATTATGAACCGGTTAGCGTGTTGCATCGTTTCTCTCTTGGTCAGGGTCCGCGGATGAGGATTCCGGAACAATGAATTGCTCAGATCCGTTTCCTCGCCAACTGTATCTAGCTGCTGGCGCTTGATACATGGTCGCATTGGCGGAACGCTCTGCCTTCCTCTGTAGAAAGACATCGTCAACTTCCATGCCAAATATGATCAACTGACCCACCTCAAAGGATTTGTCGGTATCTCTTATTCAAGATCACAGGTTTAGAGCACGTGCAAGCTGCAAAGCGGCAGCAATATGAAGAGAATGTCCACCTTTCTCAACAGTCACATTTAAGTGATCAATCGGGACCCCGCATAAATACATGTCTCCGATGGCATCCAGGAGCTTATGGCGAGCCGGTTCATCCGCAAATCTAACAGGGGTTTCAAACCCCTCCAAACCGATCACTACGACCGACCGATCGTCCAATCCACGCCCCAATCCGAGCCGTTCAGCCACCTCAATCTCCTCAGACAAAACAAGTGTTCTTGCTGGGGCAATTTCTTGCGAGTAAACAGACAACACTCGCGATGTTTCGTAGGTCTGAGACCCAGGCCACCGGTCACCGAGATCAAAAACGTATCGCCAGTGACCAGTCCCTCCGCCAACGGCAACCTCTCCTCCTGACGTTTCGTCGTTTGTCCAGAGTCGTCGGAACAGGTTTGGGATCTCGCGAGTGCCAAGTGAGCGCTTCTCAACCCCGTCGATCAGCCGGACATATTCTAAAGCGCTTCCGTCGAGACCAGGAAGTTCAGGGGCAGAGACCTCAATCTCGACATCCGTAATCGCAAGCCCCGCTAATGCGCTCATGAGGTGCTCGACGGTACGAACCGAGCCGAGCGTCGTTTGCCGGGTGGTGTTGGTCACATTCGCAGGGTGAGCCTTTGTTCGCTCGGTTCCCCATCGGAAGTGGATCCCATCCTCTGCAGGGTGGAGGTGCACTTCTACCGGGACGCCACTATGCAAACCGATCCCCTTAATCGAAACAGAATGGGAAATCGTTTGACGTTCGAAGACGATCACTCGGAGGTGCCTTCCTTCTTCAGGAGCTCAATCTCTTTTTCTAGGGCTTTGACTCGTTTCACCAGTTCTGGCAGGCCCCGCTGGGCGACCACCATCTTGAGTGCCTCTGTGTAAGGCATTGCAGGAGTCTCCCAGTAGGCGCCTGGGGTTGTGAGGTTCTTTGTGACACCCGTGCGGCCACCGAGCGTGATGTCGTCGCCAACGATGACGCCGGTCGACGTCGCCGATTGACCCGCGACGGTAACACGGTCTCCAACTCGAGAACTCCCCGCGAACCCAACTTGGCTCGCCACAACAGTGTTTGAGCCGATGCGAACGTTGTGGGCCACCTGAACGAGGTTGTCTATCTTCGTGCCGTTGCCAATGGAAGTCTCGCCTGCGGTTGCCCTGTCGATGGCGGTGAGAGAACCAATTTCGACATTTTGTCCAATCTTTACTCCACCGACTTGCGGGATCTTATGTTGAACTTTACCGTCAAAATAATATCCAAATCCATCATCTCCAAGAACACTTCCCGGATGCACCACTGACCCTGGCCCGATTTCGACATCTTGAACCAGGACCACATGGGGAAGCAATGTCACGTTTTCGTGGAGCACGCAGCCCTCTCCGACATAGGCATGAGCAAAAATGCGGCATCCGGTGGCGACCACCGCACCAGCTTCAACAACTGCATAGGGACCGATTGAAACCCTGTCCGCAATTTCGGCCTGATCAGACACGACGGCGGTCGGGTGTATTCCGACAAAAGTGGGAATCGCCCGCTGACACATGTGTAGAAACTGCCCAAAGGCGCGGCGAGCACTTGGAACTACGATCGCGGGCTTAGCGATCGGCGCGAGCTCTGGTCCGATGAGGACCGCGCCTACGCTTGAGGCGAGCGCATTTTTGAGGAACTTTGCATTTTCAGCGAAGGTGAGCGCCTCAGAATCATCGGAGTCGCTCTGGCCTGGCCGCCTGATAACGAGGCCCGGGTCGCCCTGGCATTCACCGCCGAGGAGCTGCGCTAGTTCTGCTAGTGTCCACGATTGACCTCTATCCGCCATGCCAAAAACTCCTTCGTCGCATCTCTCGCACGTCCTTTTTCACCACGTTCATAACGATGAACTTTGAGAAAGAGGTCAAGGTCGGACTTCGCGGAAGAACTCCGCGCGATGCTTGGAGAGCGTACCTCTCCGACCAGGTGCTGAGGCTCAAACTTGGCGGGCTGGCTCGTCTTCGCAATCGCGGGAAGATCCCAAGTTCCACTCTCGCCAAGTTGAATACCAATTTCGGTCAGGTTGTTTTGGACCTGCTGTTGGGCCTCACGTTTTGCTCTGAGCTCCAGTTCATCTCGAAAGAGTTTGACTTGATCCTGAAGTTCTTGGAGTCGAGCATGACTCGACGCTTTTACTTTGGCTTTGATCTGACGCATCGCTTCGTCGAAGTCCTGATCGGCAATGATGATCTGTTTTCGCATCGCTGCGAGCTGATTGGCGAGCTTGGTCTCGACCCAGTTTTCATCGAGCTTTGAGAGGGTACGAGGTGCGTTCGGTTCTGGATCGGGAAACCCCGCGATAAAGGTGATCCGACTGAGAGGGTAGGCACGCGCGGCTCCGAGCTTACGAACGGCATCAAAGACCTCCTCGAGAATGCTGAGGTTGAGTTGCTCCGTTTCTTTGGCGTACGACGTGGCAAGTTCCCGCTCAAGCCGATTCCCTTCAAGCACGTACATCTGCTTGAGCCGCGCCTCGAGCATCTCTTGGGCTCGCTTTTGCTCTTGACGGATCGCGGTTAGCGTCGCTTCTGGCTTCGCTGAAACCGGATTTTCAATATGCACAGCATCCCACCCTGGGAGCACAAATTCAGTTGAAGAGGGGGTCGGAGGCTGGGGACCTCGTAGCGCATCGCGCTCCTGAATTTGGGGAGTGACGGGGATGTCCACCCACACCTTCTCATAGGGGGTCGAACAACCTAGGCTGAGCAAGACCCCGAGAAGAACGAGAGTAGCTACTTTTTGGCGTTCATCGCCGCAAGGGCCGCCGGTGTGAGATCGATGGCGCCGTAGGGTGCGATACCCGAGTCGAATACGATGGTGCATGCCTGTGCCTTGGCGACTTCGGAAGTCGCTTCTTGAGCCTTGTCCAGCCCGGTCTTTCGTTGCTGAGAAGCGTAGCCGTCGGTGTCTCCCGAAAACTCTTTGAGCCAACGGTTGAGAACATCAGTCATCGTCTGACTTCGTCGAGCATATTCCTCGACCAGTGTCCGCTCATCCGCCGTGAGGTTCGGCTTTACGGACAGCTCCCTCGAACGCTTATCTGCGGCGACAATGTCTGCCTTGATCCGTTCAAGCTCAGCCTTTTCCACGTCTGTCGCTCCAGGTTTGAGCCAAATCTCGCGAAGTCGGCTCGCCTGCTCAGTAGTCGCAATGCGGTAGTCGTCGAGAAACTTGAGAAGCGTCTCGCGTATCTCAATCATCTGCTTTAGCGTCGCGGAGCTTTGCTTGCCGAAATCGCTCTGATCGATGACTTTTGAAAGATTTACAATTCCAAATTTCTCCGACTTGTCTTGAAAACCGACAGTCGCCATGATCCCGGCCATTGCGAGCGCAAGCACCCAGCCAAGTTGGAGAAATCGAGTTTGGTTCATAAGTTACTTCGTTGCGGCTTTGACGCAATCGTTAGTGATGTCGTTCACGCCGAACACTGCGGCGTCGGTCGAGTACACCATGGTGTAACCCTGCGACTTGGCGACACTGCTGACGATCTCGCGGATCTTCGACCGGACTTCAGCGTTTCCGACGGCCTGCTTGTCTTGCATTTCGAGCTGCATTTCGTTTGCAAATCGCTCAAGAGTCTGCTGGGTCGAACTTCGGCGTCGGTTTAGATC
>JBBRHU010000057.1:0-12631 GCA_038222255.1 Fimbriimonadales bacterium
GTATGCCGTTGCTGACCGCGAATGCCCCACAAGGTCTCTCATCAAAGCATCAAAAAGGTAAGGTTCGAACTTCATTGCTATAGCGTACCACGCTATAGCATTCTAACCGACATTCGAATACAAAGTGGCATTCAAGCTAACGCGACGTGTGCTATACTTCGACTGCGATGATCAAGCTCATCAAATTTCTAGGGATCCCGGTCGCAGACCAGGATCGGGCACTCGCCTTCTACACCGAAAAACTCGGGTTCAAAGTCAGGACCGACGCGCCATTCAACGACAAGCAAAGATGGATTGAGTTGTCTTTGCCCGGAGCTCAAACCGGGATTGTGCTCTTCACACCAGAAGGCCAGGAAGATCGAGTCGGCACGCCGGTGAACACTTCGTGGTCGGTTGACGATATCGATAAGACCTACGAAGAGCTCTTGGAGAAGGGAGTTGAGTTCGAAGGCCCGCCCGAAAAGCAAGGATGGGGTTCGTATTTGCTGATGAAGGATTCCGAAGGAAACTCCATCGTTCTCTCGCAATCAAAGTCATAGGAGGCAGCCGGTGGCAGTTGATCAAAATTCAAAAGTGATCGTCGAAAATGTGAACGTGCCCGGGCACAAGGTCGCGTTGGACGCACGGAAATATGAAGAGATGCGCAGAGTCATGGTCCTTGTACTACCGAAGGAGGAACCGGGCATGACCCAGCAGGAGATTCGGGAATCGGTCGTCAAGCACCTCGACGAAGGTATGTTCCCCGGCGGATCCAAGGCGCAGTGGTGGGCAAAGATGGTGCAGTTGGATTTGGAGGCGAGAGGTTTGGTTGATCGGGAACCAAGCAAACCGATTCGCTGGCATTTGCGTCAGCAGTAAGCTGCAAAATCGGCTCGCAGTCACCGCCTCGTTTACGTCGGTAGACTTAGCGGGTGCAACTGATCTTTATTTATGGTCCGGCAGCCGCAGGGAAGCTGACCGTGGCCAGAGAATTGGCGAAGATCACCGGCTACCCGCTCTTTCACAACCACCTGGTCGTGAATGCGTTGACCGCGGTTTTCCCCTTTGGGAGCGATCCGTTTGTTCAGCTCAGGGATGAATTCTGGATTCGAGTCTTCCAAGAGGCCACACTCGGTAGCCGGAACTTGCTCTTCACGTTTACGCCCGAGCCATCCGTTCCGGAGGACTTTGTTGCGCGCACAGTCCGAATCTTTTCAGATTCGGGAAGCGCAGTGCACTTTGTGAAGCTCGCGATCAGCACTGGTGAGCAAGAGCGCCGCATCGAGTCAGACGACCGGAGGCAGAATGGGAAACTCTGTTCACTCGAAATGCTCCGCCACATTCGCGCCACCGAAGCAGTGCGGGAATGGGATCTCCCGGTTGATCTGGAAACAGACACCGAGTCGATCAGCCCTGGTGAGTCTGCGCGCGCGATTGTGCGAGCTTTCGGATTGGTGGTCGAAGATCCGCATGAGCCCTATCTGATTCCTTAGAGCCTCCTTCGCGGAACGACCGCTCCAATAATGGCACCCACGATTGCACCGATCGGACTCGCGACTACGAGCGCGACAGCGAAATTGGGCAGCCCAGAATCACGCGCATTGTTTGGATGGCTCAACGAGATGTACATCGTGAACCCAATAACCGCAAGCACCAGACCGACTGCAGCTGCTAGGAAGATTCTTGTCAATCTGGGCATAGAGGGGAAGTCGGCAGTGCCGAGCAGTGATATCAAGAGTACAACGGTTAGGCCTTGGTCTGAAGCGATACGACAAGGATCTCGATGGTGTCACCTACATCCTTCTTAAGCTTCTTTCGGACAGCTTGATTCAACGGGATCATGTGGTGCCCGAGTCCGGTCGGCATTAGGGTGACGGGATAGTCTAGGCCGTCTATGTTACATACAACTTTGATTGCCTTGCCGGTGCTAAGAATTGATTGTGACCCGGGCCAGGCGAGGCAAGTCCAGCCACTGGTGGGCTCTTTAAAGATCTCACCCCGGACGAGAACATTGATCGATGACATGGCAACAATTATGCTTGAGTTCACCAAATACGTCAGCAGACAGTGAACCGCTTTAGAGCTCGAAAATCGTGGAACTCAAGCAGGATGAGCGGGTGCCCAGGGCCGCCATGAGCGTTTAGCGCCTGAGTGAAGCTGGGAAATCACTTCCCCCCGGTTAGCGTGATTCCACGGATGAAGTAGCGTTGGCACGAGAAGAAGATAATGAAGATGGGGAGGAGCACTATCATTGACCCCGCCATCATAAGGTGGAATTCGGTTTTGTGAGCCTGTTGTAACGATCGCAAGCCAACCTCTAAGTTCATCAGATCAGGGTCGTTCAACATCATGAGCGGCCCCATGAAATCCTTGAAGCCACCAACAAAGCCAAAGACGGCTAAGGTCGCAAGGACCGGCCCACAATTTGGCAAAAGCAGTCGCCAGAATATCGCCGCATTGCTAGCGCCGTCGAGCTTTGCAGCCTCGTCGATCTCCCTGGGGATACCCATCATGAATTGGCGGAGGAGAAAGATTCCGAACGCGCCTCCACCAAAAAACGCGGGGATGATAAATGGCTTATAGGTGTTGATCCATCCGAGCTTCGCGTAGAGCACATAGCCGGGGATGAGCGTAACCACGCCAGGAAGCATCATCGTGCTCAGCAAGATTAGGAACAGCCTATCTCTGCCCCGGAACTTCAGGCGAGCAAATGGATAAGCCACCATAGCACCGGTAAGCACACTGGCGCAGGTTGGGACCACTGCAAGAAACAAGGTCTTGGCCAGCTTTCGCACGAAGTTTAGGTTCGGATCAGTGAGCACGGTGACGTAGTTGGCCATCGTTGCATGTTGAGGCCAAGCCCACATTGACGTGTTTGCAATTTCAACTTCAGATTTGAGCGACATCGCCGTCATCACGTAGAGCGGCAGCATGAACACCACCGCGCCAAAGAAAAGCACGAACCAAATCGCCATCGATTGGATTTTCCGAACCCGGCGCGCCGTCGCATCGATTCGGTCCCTATTCGCCACCTCCAGGCTCATGACAACTCTCCCTCGTAATAAACCCACTTTCTCGCCGCAGCAAGCTGGAGCAAGGTGAACAGGAGAATGACAACGAACAGAATCCATGCGAGGGCAGAGGCATATCCCATACGAAGTTCGCCAAATGCCTTCTGATAGAGCCAGACCACCATGAAGTTTGTCGCTCGATCTGGACCACCACCTGTAAGAACGAATGACTGACCGAAGACTTGGAGTGCCCCGATGACGCCAGTGATCAGCGAGAAGAATATGTAGGGGGTGATCATTGGCAGCGTGATGTTTCGAAACCTACGCCAGCTTCCCGCTCCGTCGATAGTCGCGGCTTCGTAATAGCTTTGAGAGATGCCCTGAAGTCCGGCCAGAAAGATGATCGTTCCGCCCCCAGCGCCCCACAGGCCCATGATCACGAAAGCGGGAATGACGGTTTTCGTATTTCCTAGCCAGTTGAGAGGCTCTCCGGGAGTTCCAATCAAGTTGCTGAGGAGCGGGCCAAGGTGTAGGAATCCCGATTTTCCGTCGGAGCCGTAGAGGATAAGGTTGATGACGCCCTGGTCCTTGTCAAACAGCCGACCCCAGATGAGCGACATCGCGACGGCGCTCGCCAGCGAGGGCAAGTAGTACAGTGCGCGAAAGAGGGGAACTCCCCGAATCTTCTGATTCAACAATAACGAAAGCGCGAGGGCGAAGGCAATCCCCAGCGGCACGCTGAGCGCCGCAAAGTAGAAAGTTTGCCTCAGCGAGATGTACAGCGTGTCGTCAACACGCGGGTTGAGCGCATCTGCATAATTCCCGATCCCTCGCCACTTCGGCGTTTGGATGATGTCGGACTCAGCGAAGCTCAAAAGGAACGAGTAAACCATCGGTCCGACGGTGAAGGCGAGACCACAAAGCCAGGGGATCAGGAAGAGGTAGGCGCTACGACTTTCCTGTTTTTCTGTCCTTGACGTACGTTTCTTGCGTTCGGGGGCATAGACCCAAGCCAAAAGGGCGAGCACGAGGGCGATGCCGACCGCCAGACCAGCGGAGTAAGGATAAGGCGGAGCGTCGACTCTACGAATGGCGAGGGCAAGCTTTGCGGGTTCGTCTTTTTGGAGGTCGGCAAGGACGTTTTCCGCTGTCTTTTCGCCAGAGAGCACCCCGTAATAGCTGTTCTGCAAATCGTTTTGGATTCCAGAAAACCAATCCGGAAGCTGGCGAAACTTTACACGCATGGCCATTGAGTCGGTGATGGCCAAGTTTGCCGGCACCAGCGCGGCACCAGAGGCGTCAGCGGCTGGAAGCCAGACTCCAGGTCTGATGGATAGTTCCCGAATTGAGGGTTGGCTTTCGCCCGCTCGCGCCATCGCGGTCAGCCCTTTCGGACCGCAGAACCACTTGACCCATTCCCAAGCCTCCTTGGGGTGTTTGGTTGTTGAGAAGATCGCCAGCCCGTTTCCTTCACCCGGAAGAGCGGTTCCGGTACCTCTTGCGAACGTGGGAAAAGGAGCGATGTCCCAGTCGTCCTTCATCTTCGAGCGCATATCCTTGACTTCCCATGCGCCGGATTCAAGCATCGCCACGTGGCCCTTTCTAAACTCGTCCTGCATCGTCGAGCCTGAACCGAGGGTCACGTCAGTGAAACTTGGCATCCAGTGGTTTTTGTTTAGGCAGTCTGCGGCAAACTGAAACGTTTCGACCACCGCAGGGTCGTCCAGCAAAAGCTTTGTCGGCCGATCATCTCGGTCCCACATTCGAACGTCACGCGAAAGGAGAAGGGTCTCCATCCACAATTGTGGCCAGGCGCTTGCGAGTCCAAATTGATAGGGCTTGCTTTTGCCCTCCGCCCGTTTCGTAAGCTGAGAAACCACCCAAACGAAGTCCTTTTCTCGAAGTTCCGGCCTTACTCGCGTGTCCCAGGTCCACGTTCCGTCAGGGTAGGGGATACCCGCTTCACGGAACAGCCGCTTGTTGTAGAACAGGTACGCCGAACACGCGACGTCTCGTGGAATGGCGTACTGGCGGCCCTCATATTTGAATGCATTAACCGTGTTCGGGTATCTGCCCTTGAGGTTCACTTCCGGTCCATTTAGGTCCGAGAATTTGTCCAAAGGCAACAAAGCGCCTCGAGAGGTGAACATGATAAAGCGCGAAGGATTTTGGGTCGCGACGTCCGGAGAAACCTGAGCCGCGTACATCGCGAGAAGCTTGTTTTCGTAGTTATCGACGATCGGCTCCACTTTGACGTGGATATTTGGGTGAGCCAATTCGAACTGTCGAACGACCTCATTCAGGCTTTTGAGATTGTCTCCGCCGGTTGAACAAGCGTAACGAATAGTTACGGGCTGGGCCAATGCCACGGCCGCCAACAGTAGCCCGGCAAGCGCGACAACGACCTTCATAATGCTGCCGGGTAAGGCTGTCCAGCCACACAATCGACGCCGTGCAATGTTGCCATATTTGCTCACGTCGAAGATAGATCAACGCGTTAACTTATCGAACAATATAGCACGGATTTTTCAATCCGCTAGCAGAACCTTGACGCGATTTTCATTCGAAGAGGACCGTAGCGGAGGGCTAGTACAACCTCTCGCAATCGCCTAGAACTTCGCGAAGATCGGGGTCAGCTGTTTTCATCAGTTGGTCCAGAAGACCGTCGGCAGGTCTCGCGCCGAAGCTCGGGAGGTTAGCCCAAGCCTGCCCGAACGGGAAAATGATAAGCCGTCGCCTTCGACCTTTAGCGGTGGTCGGCAACGCACGATGCCAAACGTTGCCGTGCATCATGATCGCGTCGCCTGCCTTGGGCATGAGCGTTAACTGCCCAGGTAGGTCGTCATTTCTAGACGGAATCGGCACTTCTCCACGAAGATGGCTCCCCGGGACCACTTGCAGTGGCCCGGTCTCGGCGTCGACATCATCAAGGTAAATCAGAGTATCGAGGACCACCGGCAATGAAAAGAAGGGTGGCGTCGGAACAGGAACGAGACGCTGATGGATGTGCCAGTCCACCGCCTGACTCGGTTCTCCCGGATAGGCGATGCGGGCTGTAACGGGAAGAGCACGAACCATCGGACCTAACATAAGCCTCGCGATTGGCAGGAACAACGGGTGGTAAATCAGGTTGAGGAATACCTCGTCTTTGTCCATCAGATGGCGCAAAAAGACTCCGCCGGGGCCAGGGACTACCTGCTCAGCTGCTGCCACCCTCTCCGTCGCCTCGGCGAGAGATTGACACGCAGCAGCGTCGAATGCACCTTCGAGCACGATGAAACCATCTTCAGCAAACCTACTGAGTTGCGCCTCGGTGATGGGAGCCTCAATTCGACGGTCGGGGCGGTAGTTCTCGACAATGTGAAAGTCGCGCACGATGGCCATGGTGGAAGTGTAGCGCAAACGACTTTTCCCTGTGGAAGCGGGCTGTGAGGACCTGGATCTGCGCCTCTGCTATTTGCGCAATTAGTACATGGTTTCCTCAAAACGTTTCTCGCTTTGCAGGCTTAGGGTTTATACTCCGGAAAATGCTCGCCACCTTCCTACTCACCTCGGCCGCGTTGACGACAAGGCACGTGCTTCCAAACGGGGATTTCGTCACCATCACGTCGAGCGGGAAGCCATCCCAAAACGCCCGGGTTTGGTCGTGCGCGGTGCCAGTTTTCTTTTCGACAGGAAAATACGTGACATCAAATGAAACAGGGGCTGCGTTCAGCGACCCGGACGGGAAGACCTCTGGAACCGGTAGCTGGAGCGGGTTGAAGCGCAGCTTCTACGAAGGAGAAAAAGTCAAGGTCTCTTTGAGTTGCAGCAACCTGAGTCTCTCTTTCTTTGCAGAGAACTGCGCAGATGGGAAAACATTCTTCTCGCGGGGAGTTCGCCACCCGTGGAATCCCGACCGGAGTTCGCAAACGTTTGAATTCACGTTCCAACCAACACCAGGGAGAACGAGGGTTGTCATTCGAATCGAAGCAAGTTCATCCCTTCCGGGACGCTTTTCGGGCTACAGAGCAAATTCGAGCTGGATACTGACACCCGGAAAGGCGGTGGAGGCTCCAAAGCCAACTTCGCTTACTGCTGCCGACGCGCAGGTCGTCTCGGCCGCCTACCTGCTGCGAGGCTCGCTCGTGCAACATATCCCCGATGTGTCTCCGTTGCTCAAAGACGCCCCCGTTCCGACGGGGATCGCAGCCGACGGTGTCTCTCTACTTGTTTTGCGCGCTCCAGCATCGAAGGCGGGCACGGCAACCTTCAGCGTTGGTGGCGCGGGTGGGGCGCTCTATCCTCTTGAAGGGCAGGTTCCTCTCAAATCCAAGGGCGCGACTTCGGTGAACGTACAAACGCATCAGTCAAACGGAAAGCACTACGCGCTTGCACTTTATCGACCGCCAACATATTTTGGAAACGGAACCACGTCGAAGCCACTGGACTTCAAGGTGAAGTTTGCCGGCGGGAGCGAAGCAAGCCTGTCGATGAGGCTCGTCCCACCACCGGTCGTCCTCGTGCACGGCACCTACGACAACCCGAAATTTTGTTACGAGGATCACGCCGACGAAGACGACACTCAAACCAATTTAGCTCCGATGCTGCGAAGCCGAGGATATGATGTCACGACCGTAGACTGGGAAGAAACCAACGGCAACAAGGATCCGAGCGAATTCCAGCACAATCGGATGACCGTATATAAGAATGCAGGGGGCATCAAAGATGCTCTAGAAGCGACACGACGGAAGGGGATTATCGTCACCCAAGCCGACGTGATCTGCCACAGCCAAGGCGGTGCAATCGCTCGAACTTACGCACGCGGATATCCGTTCTCGACCTCGCTGCCCCCAACTCATCCCCACTACACAGATCCAGCGAAGTGCCGAGCTGGGGAGGAGCTTTGTTGGTATCACAGAGCAGACAACAACTTCACAGGGGATATCCATCGTCTCATCACGATTAGTACGACACATCGCGGTTCGCATGTTTTAAACGTGTTCAAAGGATTGGCGACATACCCGGACAAGACAGCGGATGAAATAATTGAGAAGGCGATGGTGAGCACTTTTCTGTACGGTGTCGATAAGGGAATCAGCGGAATCACAACTGGGGGAGTCTTGAACCAAATTCCAGATTCTCTTGAACTCCAGCTCATCGGTCCCACGCCGATACCTGCGCACGCAATTGCCTGCGTTGCCTCTAACGAGGACCTGCGCAACCAACGCCCTGACTCAAATAGCGAACATGAGTTTGGCAGCGTGGTAGGTCTGGGAAAATATTGGAACAAGCTCCGAAAGATTTGCCTGGGCACCTCAACGGATGCGCGTGACTTTCTTTTCTTGAAGCTTTGCAAGCTCGCAGGAGAGAACGGAATGCCCGACCCGGACGGTGAACTCGCCAGATATCGGTATCTGGTCTCGAAAGTGAGAGTGGATGAGAACGGCACAAATGACCGGATGGATGCTCTCATTTACCAAATGCGCAAGATCGTTTTTCAGGGACTAGAGAACGATTGCACAGTTAGCATCAAGAGCTCGTTCGGGGGATTGGCTGACCCGTATCGAACTCGAGTCCCAAATGTGCTCCACGGTTGGGCTCCCCGATATCGAGCGATTCAGCTACGAGTGTTGAAGCTTTTGGTGAGTGATGGAACTGACTTTGACTACAACGGATTTCCTGGCTATTCTGGCGTCAAGAGCAAAGCGGCATCCTTTGCCGAGGTCATCCCACCGCTCACGCCTGGGCAACCCATTTCTGATGCTGATATCCCCAGTAATCCAAATGTAAAGGTGCCGACAAAGGCAACCCCTGAGACCAAAACAGAGTCACTACCCCGCGTGGGACCGATTGGCAAATTTGACCTTAGCCCCGAGCGCCTAAGTTCGCCCGCTAACTGGCGAGACTCCAGCGCGCTAGGTGGAACTGCCAAGTTTGAGGGGGGGCGCCTGCACCTTGCGAGCCCGAATAAACGAGAAGCTGAGGCTACAACATTCTTGAAGTCGCCCCTACGGGGAGATTTCGACCTTGTCTTTGACTACCGCCTCGAATCTTGGAGAGCGAAAGGTGAGGGTCAGGTGAAGTGGGATGTCTTGCTGTCGCCATCAACGCGAACAGTGGGCGAGGACTACTTGGTATTTGGCAGAAGGACTAGTGCGGAAGGCGAAACAGTAGCTGTCGAACCTTGGAAGAACATTGCTGGCGATGAAGCTAAAGCCGCCACGACTGGAGGAGGAAAGCTCCGCGTAACCCGAAAGGGAGCTGCGTGGAATGTATTCCAGTGGGATGGCAAAGCTTGGAAAGCAGTCCTCACGTTTGACTCTGCGGATCACCCGGAGGTTTATGTCGGGTTCAGGCTCTCCGTAGGTGGTGATGGTGACAACGCCAAGGTGTCTGTCCAGATTAGCGGAGGACCGGGTAGTTAGGAGTTGATAAGGCGTACTGTTCGCAGGAGAGGCCGGGAGGGCACGGATCGTGGAACAAACCTCCACAGTCCGTGCCAAATGCATTCCGGCGATCGCCGTCTCGACTTCCCAAGCAACTTGTCCGCGCCTAGCTATAGGCGACCGTGATTAGTGAAGTCAGCATCAGCGACGCAACCCACTGCCCCTCTTCCCTCGTATCACCCAGAAAGTGTGGAACCAGCTGCTCACTATGCGCAATGTGGTTGAACGGTTCTTCGGCACGAAGGTTCGCACCGTGGGCAGCCCCTTGCAAGAACGATGGCACGGGAACTAGGACTTGATGGACCAGGCCGTGAAGTGCCATGTAACACTGCCCCCAGTCAGTCATAGGCTGTCCGGCCTGGTTCCAACAGTCATTCCATCTTGAAAGTAACATCCTGGCAAACTTTATCCCAAGCTCTTTTCGATCCGGTTCGTGGTTTCGTGTTGCGTACCTAGACATTGCCTCCACCAGGTGTGAATAGTAAGTTCTCGTTGCGAGATTCATTGGCCAGGCAGCCGCATCCTGTAACCGTGTCAAGTCTGTCCGAAAACTTGACAGACCGTACGGTTCGCCGTCTACGATGGTCGGTACTTGGACTAGAGCGGCTACCCGCTCGATAGCGTCCTTTCGCTGGTCCCAACTGCTTCCGATCATGAATTGCCGTTCCAACGCCACAAGAAAACTATTTTTTATGTCATCTGAGATTTCCACAGACGTATCGTAGCAATCAAGGGGCCCTGCGGTCAAGTCTATAAATTGATTCTGTTTACGAAATGCCTCGTAATCGGATCAATGATACGTTGCATATATTAATCCGGGCCACTCAAGCTGTCCTGCGGAAAGGCGTTTGGTAGAAATCCGGAAACAAAGTGCCACGCACAATTAGCGTAAGCTCGGCACTCACGCTCGCAAGCTACGGGCTGGCTTGCCCTATAGGTGTTCGCGGCGGCCATCGCGCTTGAAATTGGTTTGGGCAGCATCGTCCAGAGTCCGCGTTAGCCCAACTTGTCTGAGCAAGATGTATTCAGTGCGAGCAAGGATCGGCAGGTTCCACTGGGTGTGAGCGACAAGTGTGCCGGCGCTCCCGGGGTTCGCGATCAGCTCAAGCGGCAAACATAACCTCGGCGAATATCGTTCGACCAGCGGCTCTCCTGGGGACGGCGTTCGGGCTTTCCGAGACTTTCAAAGGAAGGCCCTTCCCGAAGGACATCGCGATCAAGAATCCTGGGGTACGTCCTGCGTGCGCGATGTCTGACGCACTTAACTCGTCGGAGAATGCTCAGCGGAGTTGCGCAGCGCTGTGTTTAAGCAACACTCGAACCGCACTCGAGCCTAGACCTGCCCAGCGTTCGTAGGGCAAGTTTAGGATTGTGGAGGAATTTTTAGAGGTCGCTAGGCCCTCACCCACCATCGTGATCCGAAGGGGCCAAAGGGGTAGCTCCAGCCATCACACCATGGGGGGTGGGAGCGGTTTGAACTGGAACCTTGAGTCGAGCGCCGGCTTCGTGGTGGGCGCCCGAGATTTGTGCTCATCCTAAGTAGAATTGACTCGATGCCAGAGAAGCGATACGACGAGCAAGAGTTGGCATAGATTCTACGCCTCGCATCGGAGCGCCAAGAAGTAGGAAGGGCGAACCAGGAACCCGCGGGTTTTACCTTGGCAGAGATCAAGCGACTTGCCAATGAAGTTGGTATCGAAAGTAATTCGGTGGAATCCGCAGCGAAAGAAGTAGGCGGCCGACCCAGGGCGTTGCGGCCCTTCAGAATATTGGGGGCACCAATTCGGGAAGTCTATGAAGTTTCTGTCGATGGGCTTTTAAGCAATACCGCATGGGAAGATGTTGTGAGTGAGTTGCGTGTGGCATTTGGCAACGTAGGAACGGTTACCCAAGTCGCCTCAAGCCGTGAGTGGCTCGGTGGAACGGACATGCGAGCCGCGCACTTTTCAGCGACTCCAAGGAGAGGTCGAACGCGCATCCAACTGTCGCTGAACCAACAGGGCGGCGTCATCATGGGTTGGGCCGGAGCGTCGCTCCTGTCATTCATTGGGGCAATGGTTGGGGCGATCTTTCAAAGTAATCTCCACTATTCCGGGCTTGTTGTTCTTTGCGCAGTCTTGGCTATGGCCGCAGTGTTGCTCGGAATAGCGGGTCGACTTCTCGCCGGGTGGCATCGGAAGAACCGCGAAATGGTTACCGACTTGATCTCGCGAATCGGCCAGTTAACGAATGTGGAAGTTCCTGCCCATGGTCATGGCGAACTGAGCATTGAGGAACGATCTCCTGAGGAAGATACAGAGTTGCGCGAGCAGCGCTGATCCTCAATCATGGCGCGGCTCGCATTTCAAAAGGAGGTTGGGTTCTATCTCAGATCATTCGCAACAGAATCGCGCCTTTGAAGGCAGAATTCGCCGGTAAACTGTAGCCTTGGAACTGGTCAAATCTGCGCTCAAAGGACAATATCACGCATCGCTAGGAATGCTTAAAGAAGCTGTCGAGTCGTGTCCGGAGGACATTTGGGTGGGTGGGATTCCACCGAGGCAATTCTGGCGTTTGGCTTACCACACGCTGTTCTTCACAAACCTTGATTTAGAGATTAGAGAGGACGAATACACGCCCTGGGCAAAGCACCGAGATGAAGTCGAGAGCGACGAAGAGCGTGAGAAGCTTGATGCCGTTCCTTATACACAAGCCGAGATCATCGAGTATCTCGAAATCGTTGACCAGCGAGTGGATTCGCAACTCGACCGGATCGACTTAACTTCCGAGGACTCTGGAAGCGTGCGGCATCATATGCCTCGGCTCGACCGCCAGATCATGAGTCTTCGCCACATTCAAGAACACACAGGTCAGCTTAGAGACCGTCTGCTCGAAGCTGGCGTGGACCAGCGGTGGATCCGAAAAGCATAGACGAGTGAGCGTCTCCGAGGAGCGCGGTTTCAATCGTAGCGTGTAGGGTTCTGGGAGTTCTCTCCGTCCACAGCTTCGTAGAAGTCGTCAGGGGAAAATGCATGGCTATAATCGGCCATGGTCCTCCCGATCTTAGTCGTTTCGCTAGTGGTTGCGAATTCGCCGCACGTGTTAGTTGCTCAGGCGAGTCTCTCGGGAGCCGAGCCGCAGCTTGCAGTTGGCGGTTCGACCGTCTTGATTGCATATGGAAATGCTGACGAAGTCTTTGTTTCTCGATCGACTCGCGAGAGTAAACCCTTTGAC
>JBBRHU010000058.1:0-12524 GCA_038222255.1 Fimbriimonadales bacterium
CTTCAGCCTCAAAATCGTAGTCCCGCCGAACACTTCGGCTGAGGTGGTCTTGCCCTCGGGTGCGCGGTTCAACGTCGGTCCCGGAGAGCACTCCTACTGACTTAGGGTTAGGTGGCCGAGAAGTCTCGGCTACCTAACCCCAAAAATCGCCCCCCGGTAGACTCTAGATCAGATGAAATTGAAGCTCGGGCTACCGAAAGGTAGCCTCCAAGACGCGACGTTCGCCCTCTTTGAACGAGCTGGATTCTCGTTCAAGATGTCGTCGCGGTCCTACCAACCGGTCGTAGATGACGAAACGATCGAGCCCATCTTGCTCCGACCCCAAGAGATTCCGATCTACTTGCAACAGGGCGTGATCGACGCTGGACTCACCGGAGCGGACTGGATCGCCGACACCGGCGCCACCGTCCATGAGATCTGCGAGCTTCGCTATTCCAAGATCACCAACAACCCGATCCGGATCGTCCTCGCTGCCCACAACGACAGCCCGATTCATACGGTCAAAGACCTCGAAGGCAAGCGACTCGCGACGGAATATGTTCGACTCACGCAGCGCTACCTGGAAGAGCGTGGCGTCAACGCCCATGTTGAGTTTAGCTGGGGCGCGTGTGAGGTGAAAGTCCCCACGTTGGTAGACGCAATCGTCGTCAACACCGAAACCGGCAACAGCCTCCGTGCCCACAACCTTCGAATCGTCGATACCTTGCTCACGAGTACAACTCGATTTGTCGCGGGACTTCAAGCGATGAACGATCCTTGGAAGCGAGAGAAGATCGAGTCGCTCCAAATCTTGTTGACCGGTGCGATGAACGCAAGCAAGTTAGTCGGCCTCAAAATGAACCTGCCACGAGACCGCCAAGCAGAAATTCTGCAGCACCTTCCTAGCCTCAGCTCTCCGACTGTGAGTCCGCTCAGCGACCCAGCATGGGTGGCGGCAGAAATCATCATCGACCATAAGGCAGTCCGAGAACTCATCCCCGTTCTGAAGCGCGCTGGAGCGACTGGATTGGTCGAGTACCCGCTCAACAAGGTCATCTACTAGCCATGTCCGCCACACCCAAACTTCGCATTGCGGAGGTCTTCACCAGCGTCCAAGGTGAAGGAGTTTGGGTGGGCATTCCCTCTACGTTTGTTCGGATCAGCGGCTGCAATCTTCGCTGCGTCTGGTGCGACACACCCTACGCAAGCTGGAATCCCGAAGGGCCGGTGATGGGTGTGGACGCGGTCCTCAACGCTGTTTCCCGTCGGGGAGTTCAGCACGTCGTCATCACGGGCGGCGAGCCAATGCTGTTTGACGCGGTTGTTCCTTTGGCCGAGGGCCTAAAAGATCGCGGTCACGTCATCACGATCGAGACCGCAGGCACGATCTACCGTGACCTCCCCTGTGATCTTGCCTCGATCAGTCCAAAGCTGGCTCACTCAACGCCCAACGATTCCCCAGAGTGGAAAGAGCGTCATGAGGCCCTTCGATGGCAACCCGAAGTGGTCAAGGAACTCATCACGAAGTACAGCTATCAGCTCAAGTTTGTAGTGAGCAACATTGGCGATCTTGTCGAAATTGAATCCATGCTCTCGCAGGTTGAGCCAGTCGTTCCGCAGCAAGTGCTTCTGATGCCAGAAGGCACCGACTCTTCCGCACTTCAAATTGGAGCGAGAAAGCTGGTTGATGAGTGCATTCGTCGAAATTGGCGACTAAGTCCCCGGTGGCATATCGACCTTTTCGGGAACACTAAAGGAACGTGAAAACTCTCCATCTCGTCGCGTTAGGCTTGGTCGTCCTTGGCGCAGGTTGCGTCAACAAAGATCGATGGCCGTTCCTCGGCAAATGGAACGGTGGGTTTAAGGCCGACAGCTACGCAGGTGCAACCCCGACCGACCTGAAGCGCTGGGATATGCCGGGCTACGTGATGCTCTACGCGACGCGCTGGGCGTTTAAGCTCCACCTAGAAGCGGAGCAAGCGATCGTTGATGGCAAGGGCTCTTGGGCTCAAAGAGGAAACACTATCGCTCTCACCTTCACCGAACTGAAGATCGATGATAAGGGTGGCGAGGAGAAGCGCAATCCGAATCGGAAGTTCATCTCGGCCGAAGCAATCCGGAAGGCATTTGGTCGCGAGATCGTCTTCCGACTTAGCGCCGATGGAAAGCAGATTGATACCGGCCTGCAAAGCCTCGAAGCCCTCCTCGGTTCGCTCGCCTTCACTAAGGCGCATAAAGCCGAAGGCTAGGGGATCCGCTCATAAGGCCGATAGCCGCCCAAATCCAAGTCTGTCGGCACCAATAGCCGGAATCCAAGTGCTGGGACAGAAACCTTGACCGTTCCATAGTCCGAGGCGAACTTCTCGCCCGTAATCAGGTCGACCAATGTTCCCCCCGCCATGAGGAACGCGAGGCGGGGTGCGAGAGTCTCGGTAGCGTCCTTCTCGCTCGGGTTCGCAACTACGAGCACAGAGTCCAAGAGCTTGTCCGTGGTGCGAGTGAAGGCGATAAGACTAGACGTCGGCAGGAACGTGCAATCGCCGTGCGGGATCGCAGTCAGATCCTTTCTCAGAGCGAGCAAACTCTTCATCCATGCAAGGTCTTGATTCTGAGCATTGACCATATCCCAACGCATTGGCGCTCGATTGGCGGGGTCTTCGCCGCCATCCATCCCCAGTTCGGTGCCGTAGTAGATCACCGGGCAGCCTGGCAATGTCATCCAAATCCCCATCAGCATCTTGCGCTGACGAGGGTTGAACCGCTCAGCAAATCGATCTGAATCGTGGTTATCGACGTGGATCCAACACCGCTTCGCGAAATCGATCCCGGCGTCCTCAATCCAGTTCTGGAGAGATTGCCCGGCCGCAGTAGCGGACATTGTGCCTTCCATCGTGGCGCGAACCACTTCCAGCCAAAAGAGGTTGAAGACGCCATCGACGCTGGAAGACCACTTCGCCGGATAACCCAGAATTTCAGCGACGACCAGTGCGTCCGGCTTCTCTTCTCGGGCCGATGCTCGGAGGTCGGCAAGCCATTCTGGGCCAATATCAAACCCAACATCGAGCCTCCAACCGTCGATCCCCTTGCGAAGAAAATGCCGCACAACGGAATCCGGGCTCTTCCAAAGGTAGTCGCGGACTTCAGGGTGCTCAAGCACCCAAGCGGGCATTTGTGCGTATCCAGAGAACCCACGGACTCCTCCTCCAAACTCTTCGCCAAAGCGAAACCAGCTCCTCTCCCTCCCTCCAAGTTCGGCTGCCTTGAAAATCGAGTTGGTCGATCCAGCGTGATTGAACACGCCGTCCATCATCAACCGCATCCCCTTCTCGTGGACCGCCGTCAGCAAGTTATCGAAATCAGCTTCGGTCCCTGCCCCTTCGTCCACTGCAAAGTAGTCTTCCGTGTCGTAACGGTGGTTCGTTGGCGACTTCGTGAACGGCGTCAAATAGACAACATCCACACCTAGAGACTTGATGTAATCCAGTTTGGATTGCACGCCGAGCAGATCCCCACCCCAGAATTGCAAGACATGCGGCCAGGTGCCCTTAACCGGTTTTTTCGACTTCACCGGCAACCTAGACCAGGGATGGAGCTTCCGTCGGCGAGACTTGAGTGTTGCGGCATCTGCGCCAATCGCGAATCGGTCTACGAAGATTTGGTAAATGACCGACCCTTCGTGCCACTTCGCGGCGGAAGATGTGTCCATGTTTCCATTTTGCCGATTTGGTGCCCAATCTGTCTAAACTAATTCTATGTGGTCTCTCCTCCTCGCCTACACCACCGCAGTTCAAGCCCCACCGATTATCGAGCTCCGGAACGCGATCATTGTTGATGGATCGGGTTCGAAGGGCGTTCGAGGCTCTGTTTGGTTTAAGGGAGATACGATCGTGGCGGTTGGAAAGCGAGGGCCAAGGGCAACGGTGGTGAAGGACCTCCACGGCCTAACGCTCGCTCCCGGTTTTATCGATTCACATAGCCACGCGGACGGAAAAATCGCCGCCGATCCAAGCGCGAAATCTCAAGTAACGCAGGGCATCACGACCGCAATTGTCGGTCAAGACGGCGGATTGAGTGGAACGTTTGTCGAAGCGATGGAAGCGATCCGCAAGGTTGCGCCAGCGATCAACTACGCCGCCTTCACGGGCCACAACTCGATTCGCGAGAAGGTGATGGGGGAAAATCAAAACCGCGTGCCGACGACAGAAGAGCTCGAAAAGATGAAAGCACTGGTCGAAGCAGACATGAAGGCTGGCGCCCTGGGCCTCTCCACTGGGCTTGAATATCTCCCCGGCTTCTACTCCAAAACGGAGGAGGTCATCGAGCTTGCGAAGGTCGCATCGCGTTACGGTGGCTCGTACATCAGCCACATGCGCAGTGAAGATCGAACGATGATGGAGTCGATCGACGAGCTCATTCGGATTGCACGTGAGGCGAAGATGCCCGCCGAGATTTCCCATATCAAACTCGGCCTCCCGATGGTCTGGGGTCGCACAAAAGAGGTCGAAGACAAGATTCGAACCGCGAACGCGTCTGGACTCAAGATCTCGGCGGACATCTATCCCTACACCTACTGGCAGTCCACGATCACGGTGATCACGAATCGCAAAGACTGGGATCGACTCGATACCTGGAAGGAAGCGATTGAGGAGACCGGCGGCGCGCAGAACATTCGGTTGAGTGACTACGCACCCAAGCCCGAATGGAACGGAAAGACGATTGACGTCATCGCCAAGTCCCTCGGCCAAAGCCCAGAAAAGGTCGTCCAAGACATCGTCCTTTCGAAGAAGCCTGCGTCGGTGATCGTAACCGCGATGACGGAAAAGGACATTGAGACCTTTCTCAAAATGCCCTGGACTGCAATTTGTTCTGACGGTGGAATCATGGGTTCGCACCCTCGGTCCGCAGGGACGTTTCCCCGAGTGCTCGGCTACTACGTCCGCGAGCGTAAGGTGCTCCCACTAGAAGAGGCAATCCGGCGGATGACCTCGATGCCAGCGGCGAGATTCCGCTTGCCTGATCGAGGCCTGATCGCGGTTGGCAAGAAAGCTGACCTGGTCGTATTCAATCCGAAGACCATCCGTGATTTCGCCACCCCCGCTAACCCCGGTGCGCTATCTGTTGGGATCTCGATTGTTGTCGTCAATGGATCATTCGTGATGGACGATGGAGCTATGAAGCCCCATCGCCCGGGCCGAATTCTGTTGCCGAAGCGTTAGTTGCCTGCGTGCCCAGCGGTTGAGATTCGCGGGTCGCATCCTACTCTTCGCTCGCCGGTCTTCTCGTCGATCATGATCGCGTGGCACGAACCCCAGGGGGCTTGTCGACTGATTGCGTGCCCCATGCCCTTGAGCATGTCGCGAGTGTCGGGGCTGAGGGCCATTGGTTCGACTCGGAGTTGGTCGGGCATCCATTGGTGGTGAATCCTAGGTGCAGACACCGCGCGCTGGATGTCGAAGTTGTGGACCACGACATTCAGGATTGTCTCGAAAACGGTGTTGATAATCGTAGGGCCACCGGGTGAACCGAGCACCATCCTAAGTCGACCATCCTTCAAAACGATGGTTGGAGTCATCGATGAAAGCGGTCGACGACCGGGAGCAACGGCGTTGCGCTCACCTTGGATGAGGCCAAATGCATTTGGCTCGCCGACCTTGGCGGCAAAGTCGTCCATCTCGTTGTTCAGCAGGAAGCCAGCACCAGTGACGGTCACACCAGATCCATGGCTCGTGTTAAGGGTGTAGGTATTGGAAACCGCGTTCCCTTCGGAGTCAACAACGCTAAAGTGCGTCGTGTTATTGCCCTCCTTTGGGCTCACCCCGGGTTTGACTTTGCTTGAAGGAGTCGCTCGCGCTAAGTCAATCGTGGCTCGTCGTGACTTCAGGTAGTCAGGCTTGAGCAGGTCGTCAAGAGGCACTTTAACGAAATCAGGATCGCCGTAAAGCTCGGCGCGATCGGCGAATGCGCGTCGCATCACCTCCGACATCAGGTGAATCGACTTTGCCGAACCCCACTCGCCCAGAGAGTCTTGTTCAAGCATCCCAAGCATTTCGAGTAAGACTCCTCCACCGGAACTTGGTGGTGGCATCGTGATCACTTCGTAGCCGCGAAAACTCCCTTTGAGCGGGGTACGCCACCTAGGTTTGTAATTCGCGAGATCCGCCACTGAGATAATGCCTCCTCCCCGCTTCATCTCATCGACGAGCAACCGAGCGGTCTCCCCTTTGTAGAATCCATCCGCCCCCTCTTTCTGAATCCGGTCGAGGGTATTTGCGAGGGCGGGCTGGACGAACGTCTCACCAGCCTTGTAGTAGTTCCCGCGACGCCCAAAAGTGTCCCATGTCGCTGCGAAGTCTTTGTAGTCTCGTGCAAACCGCTCGTACGAGTCGGCCTCGTAGGGTCGTAGTGCGAATCCGGTAGCTGCCAGTCTGACGGCTGGAGCGAGGATCGTAGCCCAGGAGAGCTTTCCGTATCGCATGTGAGCTGCGGCGAAGCCAGCAACTGTTCCCGGAACTCCTGAGGCGAGGTGGCCCCGGACCGATTTATTCGTCAACTTCCCGTTGGCATTCTGGAACATTGCCTTCGTCGATAGGGCCGGAGCGATTTCGCGATAGTCGAGTGCGAACGAACTTCCGTCTTTCAGCCGGATCAGCATGAATCCGCCACCACCAAGGTTTCCTGCTGAAGGATAAGTGACGGCCAGTGCAAATCCAGTTGCGATGGCCGCGTCGATTGCGTTTCCGCCCTTTCGGAGAATCTCTTCACCAACCTTTGATGCGAGATAGTGATCCGATACCACCGCTCCGTGGGCGTAGCGAGCGGGGTTGAGTCCCTGGTTGAGAATGGCGAGTGCAAGCGAAGCGACCATACCTCCAGAGACCATACCCCTGTTGCGTTGACTAGTTCATCGATGCGCTTGGCATCACGTACCTGTAGCCGAGAGCCTTGATTCCTTGGACTGCCTTTCGAAGCTCTGCGGGGTCGAGGAACCAGTGGAAGAACATTCCGGCGATTCCATCTCGAACGACGTAGTTAGCGGCTGCATCGTTGATTACGTCTTGTGCGGTTCGGGTGACAACTCCTGGCGTCGGGAACTCGATGTAACCGATCGTCTCTGGGATTCGCTTGATGCCGAAGCCATCGGTGATCACCCAAGGCGAGTGCTGCTGAACGTAGATGAGGTCACCGAGCGAGTTCTGCGTGAAGTTCACACCTCGGCAAGCGCTGAAGGAGAATTTCTTGGCGATCTCGATATAGTCCACCGGTGAGGCAAGGTAGTGAGGAGTCACCCAACCTGGAACTGATGGGAATCCACCCTGGCTCAGGAGATTCAGACCGCTTTGCAAGCGGTTGCTCGCCCAGGCCGAGGAGTCTTCGTTGACGGGGCCGATGAATGTGCTTCCACCGTTTGAGTTCGGAGCAACTCGGAAGAACTCGTAGTCAAGGGCACTCTGTGCAGTGTAGGGGTTGGCGACGTTTGAATACTGGTGGGTCCAACCGTGCATCACGATCTGGCCTCCCTTGGATTCCATGTACTTGAGGGCCGAGAGGAAGGCTGGGTTTGCGGTCATGTCCTGGCTGGCAGGAACGCCGTTGTTCTCAACACCAAGCGGGTCTCGCTGACTGGGGATGACACAGACCATGAAGGGGACTCCTTCTGCAAACAGAGTGTCTGCGATTGCTCTCAGGTTGCCCGGATTTGACCTTGGGCTCACGTCTTCGATGCGAACGACTGCACGGTGATCCTCAACCGCATCCGTGCCTAGGATGTCGTGGATCGTGTCTTCGAAGGCCAACACGCGATCGTTGTGCTTCGCATAGGAAGTGTAGGCGAAGGGGTTGTCCGCCACATAGTAGAGGTTTGCACCCTTGGTGATGTAGCCAATGTTCAAGCCGTCTGGTCTTGTAGAAGTCGCGACTCGTTTTGCGATCGCTGGATTGGTAACTTCGACTCTGCCTTGAGCGGTTTGAAGCTGGAGCTTGGTGAGGTCTTGACCTTTGTAGTTGACCGTTGGATAGCCGAGCGAATCGATGTAGTAGAACGCCATTCCGAACCGGTTCGTGAACGAAGAGTTCCAAGAGAAGCTCGGGGTCCACGCGATCTTCCAAAGGTTGTAGCCCATCCAGCAAAGCGGCTTGGTGGTTGTCATCGCGTCGTTCGTGAAGGCAACTGGGAGTGGGTTATCGTAGAGAACACCAAGGTAGAAAGTGGCTTTGGCCGCTTGCATTGCACCGGCCTGATACTGCTCGACCGGCATTCGATTGACGGTCACATTGAAGTGAGTCAACAAGTTCGCCATGTGCTGGCTGTACAGGTCTCCGATCCAATTGTAAATTCCAGTCGAATCGTACAGGACAAGCACGGTGTCGTTGACACCCGCAAGCTTGACCTGGTTGTTGAACTTCTTCTTGGGCTTGAGGGCTTCCGTCGTGGCTTTTCGATTGTACGACCTTGCCGGTGTGCGTTCCACGCTGCCGATGCCGAGCGGAGCAACCGCACCGCGAATGTTCGGAGCGACTACCCTCTGGTATCGGGGAGTGTATTCGTCGTGATCGGGTGCTGACCAGCACGCAACCGCCGAAGACAAACAAAGGGTGAAAAAGATTCCTCGAGTTGTTGCGTTCATAGTCTTGATCGCCGCGTTTGATGCGGCGCCTTGACTCTGCTTCCATCAAGAACACGGCCAATGTGCATGTCCCTGGTAGTGCAACGAGGATCAAACTGGCACTTTCACTTGGGTCGAAAAACGCGCCAGTTTCTAGATCAGCGACGACCGGCGCGGTTGGAAAATCGCCGGAACGACGATGTGGTGCGGAGGCGCATCTGGGTCTGCCATTCTTCGGACGAGCGCTTCGATCGCGAGTTCGAACACTTGGCCGACCGGTTGAAAAACTGTTGAAATAGGGACTCCGATGTATTCCGCCTCTTCGAGGCCGTCGCATCCCACGAGAGCGGTTTGCTCAGGAATCTTTACTCCGGCATTGACCAACGCGCGATAAGCCCCAATCGCGATTTCGTCGTTGTGGCAAAAGAAGGCGTCAGGTGCCTCGTGATTCTTCAAGTATTCGGTGAGGATCCGGTAGGCGTTGCCCTTCCCTCTGCCGGTGTGAATGTATTCCGGCTGCAGACCCGCCGCTCGCATGGATCGATCATACGTTCGGTGACGATCTTCATTCGCAATGTATTGTTCCGGTTCGGCGCCCATGAGAGGGACGACCTCCCCCGACCCGAGATAGGCGATGCGCTTCCGGCCCTGTCCGATAAGATGAGCCATCGCCTCAATGGTTGGTGTTTCAAGATCGACCTTCACCGTGTCTAGCCGAAAGTCGTTCTGGTAAGCACCTGCGGTTACCATCGGGATTCCGCGATAGTGGTCTACAAGCGCGGGTGCAAACCCTGCTGCCTCGTAAAGGATGATGCCGTCAACCGTCATCGGCACTGCCGGACCGAGTGGGTTCTTCTCAAACGAATGACGACTCGCGAGCAAAATACAAAGTTCGAATGGCTGGTTCTGGACGGCTGCGTGCGCCTCGTGGATCACTCGCGCGTGGTAGTCGTCGTGGACACCCTCGGTCCAGAGCAACAGGCAGAGGAGTCCGGTGCGTCCCGTAACGAGCGCACGGGCAGCGTGATTCGGTTGATAACCCAGACGTGTGGCCTCGTGCATCACACGAGCTCGCGTCTTTTCGGAGATCGTACTGCTAACGTTGGGGCTGAGCACCCTAGAAACCGTCGTGTGCGAAATGCTCAGGTTCCGAGCAATGTCCTTAATCGTGACGCTGTTGCGTTTCATAGAGTAGATCGAGCCGAGTGCTCCGACGGTTCGAAGGGGCTAAGGTTCATCGAATCTCACTTTGGCATGTTTAATCGCCAGGGTCGTTGAGAGTTTGCGATGTTGCTGCCCCAAGACATGTAACTCAAACTAAAAACGCCCGTCCTTCGGGTGAAGGACGGGCGCATTGGGCGAATGGTGTTTGCTAAGGCCTAGTGTTCGGTGTGGAACTCTCGGAGCCAATAGCCCCCGTTCAGGTCTTGCTGGAACACGTATTCGTGGCGAACGCTTTGGGCTTGACCCGAGGCATCCGTGAACTCATGAGTCGTGCGGATATTGATGTTCCGCCCTGACTGTCGGACCTTGTCCACACGGTAGTCGGTGGTGTTGGTTCCCTTAATCAAGTCGGTTGCCATCTGCTGGAAGTCTTCCGCCTTGAGGCTGTACTGATACTCGCCATCCATCAGAATAGCGATCTCTTTGCCCGCTTGAACGTGGTCGCTGATGAACTCCGGCTTGAAGTCAAGGAAAGCGTCGATCAAGTCTCGCTTAAGATTGTCAACTGGTCTGCGCGTCGTTTCGGGGTAGTCGACCCAGGTGGATTCAACCACCGGCGGCTCATAGTTCTCGTGAACAATGATGACTTCGTAGGTCACATAAGCCGGCAAGTTGGAATAGTAATACCAAGGCGAATAGTGGATTCGCGGGCCAGGCACGTAGGCGTAGCGCGGATAGTAGAAGTGGGTGTCGCGCCAATCTTGAACGTATTGGCAATAGCCCTGCCGGAGGCCGACGGTGCTGACAAAGTTGCCACGGATAACCTTCGGTGCCGGTGTGATAGAGACAAGCTGTGATCTGAAACTGTGGCTCGGGGTCGCTGCGACAACGACTACTCCCGGTCGAGCATGGGACTGCATCCAGTCTCGGCCCTTGCGGTCGAGCACGATCTTAGGAACCGCAGGAGCAAATCCGCCGCCTGTGACGGGTGGAGATGTCGTTCCGCGACCATTTGGCGGAGCGGTTGTTCCTCTTCCGCTCGGAGGGTTAGTCGTGCCACCCTGCTTCACGGGAGAAGTTGTATTGCCACGGCCAGCCTGTGAGTTTCCTCTTCCTGTGGGAGGGGTCGTGGTGCCGCCCTGCTTGACTGGTGGGGTTGAAGTACCACCATCGTGCTTGACTGGCGGCGTCGAATTTCCTCGCCCAGCGGGGGGTGTTCCACGACCCGCGGGTGGAGCGGTGTTGCCACCTTCATGCCTGATAGGAGGAATATTGTTCCCTTGACCTACAGGAGGATTTCCGCGTCCTGGAGGAGGCGTTCCATTGCCGCCCTCATGTTTGACAGGAGGCGCAGTGCCCTGACCCGCAGGAGGGGTTGAGCCGCCGTCACGACGTGCCGGAGGATTAGTTGTGGCAGGAGGATTTCCACCCTGAGTGGGAGGAGGCGTGGATCCTCCGTCGCGGCGCGGAGGTGGGTTGGTGGTTACGGGAGGTGTCGGACGGCTGCCACCAGTTCCAGTCGGAGGATTTGAGCCGCCATCTCTCCTTGCTGGCGGTGTGCCGCCTCGATTCGCTGGCGGAGAGCCTCCGCCACCGTTAGACCGCTGCGGGGGAGGGGTGGAATGCTCGTTACTGCGCGTGGGAGGTGGAGTTGACGGTTTGCTAGGCGGCTCTTTCTTCTTTTCTTCCGTCTTTTTCTGCGCAGGAGCCGAAACGACGCCTCCGAGCAAACCCAAAGCCACTAATAATGTTGTCCACCGACTCATAAAAATCTCACCCGATCAGCCATTCCTATTTGTTCCTGACGAAATGACACTGCGAGTGTATCACCGCGAAGGCGAAACTACTGTAGTTTTACTTCGCCGATAGCTGTGATTCTGATCACACCTTAGACGCGTCAGAAGTCAGGTGGTTTTGGTGCCAAGAGTAGACATCAAGCCCTGTACCCGCCTTAGCTTGACAGCCGCAGGCGGGTTTTGCGGGGCTTAGCCGTTGTAGATGATTCGCTTTACGAGTTGAATCGTCTTTCCAGCGTCGCCTGTGGCTTGAGCCTTCTTCAAATCGTCTCGGATGCCGTAGATTCGGACAGCCTTCTTCATGCAGTTTGCAAAGAACTCGCGAGAGAGGGTCATCGATTCAACTTGCTCGGTTCGGTAGGTGAACTGGTCAAGGCCGAACCAGCCGTCGTAGCCGGTATCAATCGCCGCATAGCAGAATTCGATCATTCTCCAGACATCGTCTGTTCCTGCAATCCGATCCTCGTCGTTTGAGTTGTACTTCGCTCCGTTAAGGTGGAAGTTCGCGATCGGGAGCCCCATCTGCTTTAGGAAGTAGAGAGACTCGGCGGGAGTATTCCCTGCCATCTGCTCGTGGCCGTAGTCAATTGCCACACCCATGACCGTCTTGCCAAGATTGTTGTTCACCTGGATGCACGCTGCCGCTGCCTTCGCGACGGTGTTGGTGATCATGTTCATTTCTCGGGGTTCCTTCTGCTTCGGCTCAGTTCCGAATTTCAGGCCAAGTCGGTCGCAGTGCTCGGCGATGCCAGTGCAGGCGTCAACGAACCAGGCCCAACGCTGGCCGTAGTCGACCTCGAAATGGTAGTCCCAACCGTCCGATCCTGGCCACAATCCACAGCTCACGAAGCCCATTTCTTTGGCGAGGTCAACGCCGGTGTGGATCTGTTCGAGGGCGATCTTTCGGATGCCTGGATCTGGATGCGTCACGGACCCGAACTTGTACCTTGGCTCTGCCCAAACCATGAAGTTCTTGTTTGTT
>JBBRHU010000059.1:0-12483 GCA_038222255.1 Fimbriimonadales bacterium
TTCGCGAATGAGTTCGAAATCCCAATCGTTCCCAACCCTCCGTTGGCTCGAGCGCTCTATAAGCAAGTTGAGGTCGGAGATCCAATCCCGCGCGAACTCTTCCAACCGGTCGCCGAGCTGTTGGCGTATGTGTTCAAGACAATCCGCAAGCTCCGCGGTCTAGACGAGTAATCTCTTTATTGATGGCCGAAGAGCACCTCGCGGACCCCGAAGCCTGGAAGCGTATGGTGCTTCGCTCCATGCCAAAGCCAGCTTGGCTCACCGACGACGCTCCAGATGGAGACGTGGTGCTCAGCTCCCGGACGAGGTTCATGCGAAACCTGGCGGGCTCCCATTTTGTGAGTGTTCTATCGGCGCCTGAGCTGATCTCAATTCAGCATCGAATTGAACAAGTCGTGCGGGCCGTCGACTTTGACCTGAAGCCTTACAAGATGCTCACAAATGCAGAGCGGGAGTATCTTGTGGCCTGTCGGCTTGCATCTCCCGAGTTCGAGTGGACGATGCCTGGTCGCACGTTGCTCGCCAACAAACGGCAGAGCGTCAGTATCATGGTCAATGAGGAGGATCACCTCCGAATTCAGGCGGTCACTGCAGGTTGGTCACCGGATTATTCGCTCGGGCTCGCACAAGAGCAGTCGGAGCGGATCGGACTAAAGCTAACTTATGCTCGTTCTGATCGTTGGGGCTACCTCGCCGCAAGTCCCTACAACTCTGGGCTAGGGCGACGGCTTTCAGCCATGTTCCACCTCGTCGGGTTAGCGACCGAAAAACGGCTTCCCGGGATGATTCGTGCGGTCGTAGAACGCGGAATGGTAACACGTGGACTGTTTGGGGAATCGAGTCGAGCGGTCGGTGCTTATCTCCAAGTTTCGACGCTAAAGGGATCGGTAACGGAATTTATGGCGGCGGGTCGTTTCCTGATAGATAATGAGCGGGAGGCTCGCGAACGGCTCGGTAAATCGTCCTTGCTCGAACGGGCAGAGAGGGCCAAGGAGTTCACGTTGAGCTCCCGGTCTGTCTCTCTGGCGGATGCATTCCGGGTGCTCGCCTACGCGCGGTGGGCAGGGAATTCAAGACTTGCCGGATATCGCCCTGATGTCCGAACCTACGACGAACTCCTGACCACTCTTGAAGTTCGCGGATCGATGCGAGAGGAAAAGGCGGGCCAACTCAGGGCCGAGGCCCTCAGATCGCTCTACACCTCGAACTAGCCCTTAAACATGCTCTTCGCAATGAACAGCATGTTTGCTGGACGCTCGGCTAGTCTGCGGGTGAAGTAGGGGTACCAGCTGTCGCCGAAAGGAACGTAGATTCTTACGTTGAATCCTTCTTTCACGAGGGAGTCTTGAAGGTCCCTTCGGATGCCGTAGAGCATCTGATATTCAAAGTTCTGCTTCGGAATCTTTTCCTCGGCAACGAACTGATTCAGCGCGGTGATAATTGACTCGTCTTGAGTGGCGATCGCGGGGTAGTGAGCCTCGCGAAGCAGCTTTTTAGCTTGAATGATGTATTGCTCGTCAACCTTCGATTTCTCTGGAAAGGCGACAGCTGCCGGTTCTAGGTAAGCGCCTTTTACCAGTCGAACGCGGATCTGCCAGTCGATGATCGTCTGGACATCGGCGTCGTTGCGCATCAGGTAGCTTTGCAAAACTGTCCCCGTGTTGGGGAACTCGTGACGCACAGTGTCAATCATTTTCAGGGTGCGCTCGGTGTAGTCGGAAGCCTCCATGTCTACACGCACAAAATTGGATCCGGCCCTCGCTCGTTCTAGCACTGAGCGATAATTTGCCTCGGCAAAATCGAACCCTTGGTCCATGCCGCATTGGGTCAGTTTGATGCTGATGTTGAGCGGCTCGACGTTGGTGCCATTTCGCTTTTCAGCAGTGTAGGAGGCACCGAATTCGTCGACAAACTTCTTAACTTGTGGGACTTCGGAAATGCGGTCAAGCATCTCCAAGTAGGTCTTCTTCGCGGCAAGTGCTTCAGCTTCGTTGGCCGTGTTCTCGCCAAGATAGTCAAGAGAAACTCGAAGGCCGCGGTCGAGCAAGTCGCGCGAGGCCTTTAGTGACTCTTCGAGCGTGTCACCGGCGATGAATCTTCTGACGAGCGGTCGAAAGAGGAACGATTTCCGCACTAGAGACTCGACGGGCTTCAGCGCGGAAGTCTTGAGAATAAGGGTTCGACCTAACGCCATTGTAGTAGGTGGAGTGTACTCGTCAGCATGCCGCAGACCGGTCACAAGCCTTAAAAGATGTCGTCTTGGCAATCCGCGGATTTTGTGCGAGAATAGGCTGAGAGGTTCTGGCTTTATGAAAATTTCGAGTTCTGTCCTGCTTGCGGCCGTAGTGTTGATGGTCGCAGGGTGCGGAGGTTCTGGTTCAACCGGGACTCCCCCAAGTTCGCGCACGAAGACAGTCGTCCAGAATGGACACCGCCACGTGCTTAGTGCTGGCGGAATGGCTGGAGTGATTCAGTTTGGTGTCGCTGCTAATATCAACGGATCGCTCGGTATCGGCGGCGCGAGCATGGGCGGCGGTGTTGGCTCGGGTGGGCCGGGTGGCCCCGGAAGCCCAATTGGTGGATTTGGTGGCGGAATGCCGATGTTTGGCGGCTATATGAAGCACCTCATTCTGGGCGCCGGGCCTGGACGAGGCGTATCGACAATCGCCCACTCGCCGATTCTTGTAGATGCAGGCCCCGAGGGATCTGGCGGCGGTGGCTCGAATGGTGGCCCAGGAGGCGGCGATACGGGAATGGGTATCGACTACGATTCGTGGCTCGGACTCTTTGTAACCAATTCCTACACCGAGACGACTTTCACTACCAGTCTCTTCCTTGACGAGGCGAAGACTCAGCCCGCAGGCTCGTTTGTGATCACATTCCCGGGTCCAGACGGAACATTCCCGTACACGTTCACCTCGGTCTATACGATCACAGGTGGCCAGTTCGCTGGCTCTCATGGTAGCTACGTGATGACTGCCGAATCAGACACGACGGGGTCGATGACTTACGACTACGTTTGGACCGGAGGAGGTGCAGGCACTGGCACTTCGAATTGGAATGCAGCGCAGTCAACTTGGTCGAACCGAACCACCTTCACCGATGGATCTTGGTTCCAAGACCAGGGAGCATATAGCGCGAACGGGACAGGCTCGTCGGTTACGACAAACTCACTCGGCTACAAGTACGCCTACCATTACAACGCTGATGGTTCGGGTGGCGGTCGAATCGAAGGCCCCGACGCTGGCTTGCCCGCGACAATCGTCTGGACTTCGATGGGAGTTGTGACGATCACGTACGCAGACGGCACGACTGAAACATTCAACCCTTGGTACATCCTTGACGCAGTGTGCGATTCTGTCACTGACGCAAGCGGGGTAGTTTCGACCGGCCCGCGAAAGAAGAAGTAGGAACGCTGAAGAGAGGCTCCCAGCCAATTTGGTTGGGAGCCTTTTTTGTTATTTGCCACCTGTCATTACGATGCCCTTCACGAAATAGCGTTGGCCGATGAAGAAGATGATCACAAGAGGAATGACCACGAGCACCGACGCGGCCATGAGCAAATGCCATTTCTCTGCACGAAGAGCCATGTAGGTTCGAAGGCCGAGTTCCAAGGTCTGCTTGTCCGGATCGTTCAAGTAAAGGAGTGGCCCCATGAAGTCACGCCAGGCACCCATGAACGAGAACATCGCCACCGTGATCAGGGCAGGCTTGGAACTTGGCACGATAATCCGTGTGAAGATTCTCCAGTGTCCTGCGCCATCGAGGATCGCCGCCTCGTCGAGTTCCCGAGGGATGCCCATGTAGAACTGGCGAAGAAGAAAGATAAAGAAGGCACTCCCAAAGAAGGCGGGAACCGTCAGAGGTAGGAACGTATTCACCCAGCCGATCTTGGCGTACATCACGTACTGCGGAATCATCGTCACGATGCCAGGCAACATCATCGTCCCGAGCAGCACGAGGAACAACCGATCTCGTCCCGCAAACTCAATTCGGGCGAACCCATAAGCGATAACGCTCGAACTCAAGACCACTCCAATCGTGGAGATGAACGTGAGGAATGAGGTGTTTTTTAGGAATAAGGCGAAGCTGACATTTGGGTTGGAGAGCACTTCACGGAAGTTGTCGAAAGATGGCGAAGCTGGCCAGGTCCACATCGAGGTCGTAGCAACTTCGTTTTGCGTTTTTAGCGCCATGACGAGCATGACGTAGAAGGGGAGCATGAAGACGATCGCGCCAGTGATGAGCAGCAGGAGTACCGCCACCTTCGAAATTTGATTCGTAACTGCGAATCGTCGCGCCGACTTTCGGGCCTCTTCGACGGAGCGAGCGTAGTGGTCGTCTTGACTCAAGTTTTGCGCCAACTACTTTCCCCCCTCGTAGTAAACCCACTTGCTCATCTTGAGTTGGAAAAGGGTCACGATGAGAATGATCACGAACAAGATCCACGCCAGCGCCGAGGCGTATCCCATTCTCAAGTTCAAAAAAGCCTGGTTGTAAAGGTTGAGGATGTAGAGCATCGTCGCGTCGTTTGGTCCACCCTGAGTCATTAGGAACGCCTGCGAGAAGCTTTGGAACGAGCCGATAAAGCCGGTGAGCAGGCTGAAGAAGATTGCTGGCGAGATCATCGGAAGTGTGATGTTCCGGAACTGCCGCCATGGACTCGCGCCGTCCACCGTCGCGGCTTCGTAATAGAATTGCGGAACGCCTTGCAGGGCGGCTAGCAGGATCACCATGCCTCCTCCAGCGCCCCAAATGCTCATCAGGATCAGCGAAGGAAGGGCGGTGGATTCATTCCCGAGCCAGTTCACCTGACCGTTTGCCGTGGCTACTGGATGGAGCAGTGTTGCGAGTCCAAGAAAATTGCCTTTGCCGTCGGCACCATAAATGAGAAGGTTAAGCAACCCGCCGTCGGCCCTGAAAATTGTGCGCCAGATGAGGGACGCCGCCACAGCGCTGGAGAGCGAGGGCAGATAGTAGAGAGTGCGATAGATCGGAATCCCCCGAACCTTCACGTTGAGAAGCAACGCGAGGGCAAGGGCCATAGCCAAGCCCAGTGGGACAGAGACGACGGTGTAGATCGTCGTCACCTGGATCGACTTCCAAAACCGAGCCTCTGTCGTGAATGCCTCGCTGAAGTTCTGAATCCCTCGCCACTTGGCAGGTTGAATGATGTCCCAATCGCTGAAACTCATCAGCAGAGAGAGGATCATCGGCCCCGCGGTGAAGAGCAGCAGGCCGAGGATCCACGGTCCAACAAAGAGGTAGGCGATACGATTTTCCCGCTTCTCGCGAGAGGATCTTCGCTTCTTAAACTCTGGACCGTAAACCCATAGGAAAAGTGTTGCCAGCATCACGACTCCCACCCCCGCACCACTCAGCCAACTGAAGTCTCCCAGCTTTTGATTTCGTTGGAGAACATCAAGCCGAGCTTGGCCCCTCGCGACGCTGATGGGAATTTCAGTTTTTGCGTCTGAGGTACCGTCCCAGATCTTGCCGTGGTTCTGATACATCACGCCGGAGACATCGCTCCAGTACATCGAGGTTGGACCGAACTGGACGAAAGGCACACCGAGGTGCGTAATGATCCGGTTCTCCGGATACCGCATCGCGCCCGTCGTGGAAGCGTCTGGGATCCACGGTTGTTGCTGCGCGAGCGAGGTGATCGCAGGTTGAGCGAGACCTTCCTGCGCCATGGCTGTCATTCCAGGGGCACCTGCCATCCACTGCGTAAGCAGCCATGCTTCCTTAGGATGTTTGGTCTGCGAGAGGATGCAGTAGCCCGATCCGCCCGTCGGGAATCGTAGCGTGCCGTCTTTATACGCGGGCGCCATCGCGATATCCCACTCAAAACCCATCTTTCCCGTCTTGCTGTCCCAGAGGTCTTTTCGCAGGCCAGGCACTTCCCAGATGCCACTCTGGAACATTGCGACTTTCTGCTGGGTAAAGAGTTGTCGGGCATTCGTTTGTAGGACCGAACTAAGCTCAACGGAACTCGGCATAAAGCCATATTTGAAGGAAAGGTCAGCGGTGTATTGATGGGCTTGCACTACACGCGTGTCGCCGAGAAGCACCTTTTTCGGCTCTTCATAGTCGTCGACATACTTGCCGCCGACCGAGTAGCTGAACATATCCACGAGCAGTCCACTCCAGGCGGGTAGGTAGCCCCACTGGGTGGTTCTGCCTGTCTTCGGGTCTTTCTTGGTGAGCTGCTGCATCACCCAGATGAAATCTTTCTCCCGTAGTTCTGGTCTTGGACCGAAGAAATCCCAGGTCCAATTTGCTTTTGGATTCCAGGTTCCATCCGCGTTTAGGGTGTTCTTCGGGAGTGGAATGCCTGCCTCTTGGAAGAGGCGCTTGTTGAAGTACACAACCCCACACGGGGCAATGTCTCGGGGCAAAACGTAGACGATTCCTCGGTAGGAGTGCGGATCAACAATCTCCTTGTAGTAGGTGGAGATATCAAACCCGGGTGTATCAAAAAACTGGTTGAGCGGAAGGAGAGCTCCTCGCTTTGCATACTTCTGAAAGTTGCCCGGATCCATCATCGCCACATCTGGCGCGACTTTGGCGGCATATTGAGCTAACAGCTTTTCTTGGTAGTTAGCGTTGACGGTCTCTAGCTTCACCTTGATGTTCGGGTAGCGGCTTTCGAACTGCTCAGCGGCGCGACGAATTGCGACCATCGCTTCTTCTCCGTCCCAAACGACAAATCGAAGCTGGATCTGCTCTGCCATTGCTACCAGGCAAAGAAGTGTGCTTGCTAGCGTCATCGCAAGACGCAACCATCGGGAAGATTTCATGCGTGCTCTTATCTTGACGTCAATTCTGTCTGATCGTCAAATTTCGAAGTCCCGGTTTCTGACGATCAGGTTAGGCTCCACCTGATTCGTGCAAGAACCGAAGGATTTCTGAAACAGACCAAGCCTGCCACGGGCAACCGTTTGGTCGGTGGGGCGGATCGCCGTCGTAAACTTCCGCGATGCCTCCTAGCCCGTACTCCTCAATTGCAGATTTCAAGGATCGAATGGTTCGCTTAGTCTCGGTGTGGTCATTCAGATAGCGTGTGCTCGCCGACAAGTAAGAACCGAGTAGCCACGGCCAAACGGTTCCCATGTGGTAGGCAGAGTCCAACTCCCGCATCGGTCCCTCATACTTGCCCCGATAGCCTTCTTCTTCTGGACCGAGCGTCCGCAGTCCAACCGGCGTCGCCAAGTGCTTTTCCACGATGGCCAGCGCTTGTTTAGCGTGCTCAGGGTCGAATTGCACGAACGGCAGGCCCATCGCGATCACTTGGTTAGGGCGTAATCGGGTGTCCTCTGGCTCGATCGTGTCGGCGTAAAACCCGAGCGCGGGACGCCAGAACTTCTCATCGAAGTGTCGTTCAGCAAGCTCAGCCCAAAATCGGTAGTCCTCAACTGAATGCCTCCAGTTGTTTCCAGAGCACTTTTCCCGCAGCCATTCCATGATCCGGACAGCATTCATCCACAGTGCGACGATTTCGATGGCTTTGCCGTGGCGGGAGGTCACTACCCAGTCGCCGATCTTGGCATCCATCCACGTGAGCTGAGTATCGGGCCCGCCCTGTCTTAGGAGCCCATCTTCGGGATCGACTTGAATCCCAAATCTTGTACCGCCAACATGGCCCTCAAAGATGAGCTCAAACGCCGTGAGCATCTCTGCCGCAAATTTATCGTCCCAGTCCGCGAGGAGCGTCTTGTAAGCAGCGTTCACGAACCAAAGGGTTGCGTCTGCGGTGTTATAATCGGCCTTTTCAGATTCCTCTACAAACCGATTCGGAATCATGCCCTTCTCGATGCTTGAGGCATAGTCTCGGAGCAACTGACGTGCCTCAACGACCCTGCCAGCGGCGAGCAAGATTCCGGGCAGCGAGATCATAGTATCTCGGCCCCAATCGGTAAACCACGGATATCCAGCAATGATGCTCGTACGCCGCTCGGTTTTCACAGCGAAGTGCCGGGCACTCCGACTTAGCGCATCCTTTAGGCCGTGTACCTTGCCGTGAGTCTTAAATTCGAAGTTAGGGTCGGGAAGGGAATTCCCTAGTCCGAGGTGGATTTGGCAAGAGTCGCCCGGGAGCAGAGTGTATCGGAGCTCAACTGGTGCGAAAAGGTCCTCGGTCGCCTTGAGTCCTCGATCACGCTCTCGGGCATATTCCATCTGGTAGTACCAGGTGTTCAGGGGCAATGCACTTGCGCCTGAGTGGTAGATCACTAGGCTCTGATCGCGGTGAGTTAGGGTTGTCTGTTCCTCGTCATAAGCCAGCGAATGGGGATAGGATGTGTCATGGGAGCACTCTTCATGGTGTCCTCGGTGCCCCACTAATGGGCGGAGTTGAAGCAGTAACTCGTGGTCGCCGTCGTATAGCCACTCCACTGTGGTCACGTTTCTGCCAGGATGCATACCGACTCGCTTGGTAAGCGTTCCCTGGTGGAGGCGGTAAACCCACTCGGCGTACCCATCCACCTGAAATTTTGAGAGCGATAGATAACCGTCGGGGTAGATCGCGCCCGGGTATTGGTTTGTCGAGAGGCCGACGGTGATCCCGTCAACAGTTGCAAAGGTTTCAATGTTCGCGACCAGGCGAAGCCTGCCCACGGGAGGGTCAGTGGGGGCGATCAGAAGGCCGTGATACCGTCGGGTATTCGCTCCGCACGGGGTGCCCATCGCGTATCCGCCAATCCCATTTGTGAGGAGCCATTCGTGGCTCATGCTGACCGAGAGGTTCTGACACTGACTTGCGTCAAGGGTGTATTGCATCATTTCCCGTCCAAAACGATCGATCTGTTCTTATTCTTAAGTGAGTTGCGGTCGAGCGTGCGATTTCGGAAAACATCGGTGATGTCATCTAGTCGAAGGCGGATTCCTACTCGGAAGTCACCTGGGAATTGACGATACAGCACATACGGCTCGACGCAACCAACGGCTTGCGAAACTAGATATTCCTGGTCGAACCATTTCCGATTCACATCCCACTTGCGTAGAAAGCTAATCTTTGTAAGTTTTGAACGGTAGTCAATTCGCCAGATCATGCCCCGGGTAGCAAACAGCTGGTCAGATTTGAATTCTGGAGTACCAAAGCCTTGCGACGCGAACGCTCCGGCTGAAAGGCTCCACAGTGTGCCCGGGTGGTACGTAACGCCAGATTGCAGAATCCCCCACGTGAACTGTTTCGTGCCGACGAATGTGCCAATCTCAAGGCGGTTAAAGTTGGACACCGTCTTGCTAACTTGCTTGACGGGTGCAGAGATAGTCCCACGAAACGAACCTCGGGTTGAGTAGGCATCGTTATTCTCGCGCAGAGTTTGGAACCTCGACGTGCCGAGTAATCCCCAACCATGGACGTTTCCTCCAATCTCGTAAGCCGCATCCAAGATCTTCGAAACTTGGGTGTTGTAACCCAGACCGATTGCAGTCTCATTTGCCGTGGTTCCAACACTGAGGGTGCTCCGACGAACTCGGAGACTGTTGCTTTCTGCCTCGGGGCTCGGATTTTCGATGCTATCTAGAAACCCGTAGTTAAACCGCTCAAGGATTTCGGATCTAGGCGCGACAAGGGCCGTGCTGCTGTTTGTCGGCACAAATGATCGAGTCCAGAGGAGGCCATAGCTCGGGCGAAGTCGCCGGAAGAAAGAGGTGGCGACGGTCAAGTTCGTCTGGGTGTTGATCAGAAACCCACTCGTCCAACTAACGCCAACGCCGAATCCTTGCCGGTAGGTGATTGCGGGAATTTTTACACCTTCAGAGCGACGGTCTAGGCTGTACCTTCGAATCGGAAGATCGATAATCTTCTTGCCGAATAAATATAGCGTGGGGCGGTCGGCGACGGCATAGCTGCCGGGAATGACCACGAGGTTCCTCGCGGTCAGCATGTATGTCGCGGTGCGCCGGAGGCAGGTCGTTCCGGTCACGTTATGGAACTCAAACCGATCAGGCTTGATATCCATCTTCTCAGCAGTGATCGTTGCGTCAGCAATGCGGGCGACCACATTGGTCGCCGTACCCGTCTGTGAACCGACCTTCCAACAAATCTCTAGATCGTCGGCGTTGAACTGACCGTCGGGATCGGTCAGGCGAACCTTTCCTTCCGCGCGGAGTTTTTTAACTTCGCCAGGCCTGACGGTGAGCCGCTCCGATGTCAGCACCGACTTGCCATAAAGCACCCGAACACCATCTGCAAAGTTGAACGTGTCGGTTGCTGCATCGTACGACCAACTGCCGTAAAGCACTGTGAGCTCGTCGTCTGTCGCCTTCTCGCGGAAGACCATTTGACTGAGCTGAGGTTCTTGGTTTGCCGGGAAAGCAGGAGTCTGGATCGGAACGCTATCGGTCAACCCAAACCATGGCATACTTGGATTTTACACTTAACCAATTGTCCATCGAACTTTCCGATGATAATGAGGGTCTGATACTGAAAGAGGTGCAACATGGTCGGTCAACACTACTTCGAAAGAGCAACGTCGAATACGGCATATGAGAATGCACAGCTAGAACTTCAGTGGGTCCACCGATGTCGAGCTGGAGACGAGGCTGCGCTGGCAAACCTCATCGCAAAGCATCGCATGAGGCTGGTTCGAACGGCGGCAAACCTCCTTCGAGATCGTCACGAAGCCGAAGACGTTGCACAAGACGCCTTCCTGAAAGCCTTCCGGGAGATTCACAAGCTCCGAGAGGATCGCGCCTTCAGCGGTTATCTCTATCGGATTTGTGTTCGACTTTGCATGGACAGGCTCAGACTAAAGCGTGCCGATGTCATCGAGTTCGACCGAGCTGAACCACATGAAGGTGGCAAGGTTGAAAATCGAGTACTGATCGAAAAGCTTTTGCGAAAGCTTCCGCTTGAATTACGAACGACTCTAGTGCTCCGAGAAATTGAGCAGCTTAGTTACGAAGAAGTCGCCGAGGCGATGAATGTCCCCGTAGGCACCGTGAGGTCTAGGCTGCACGCAGCTCGGGAACGATTCAGAGCGCTTTGGCTTGAGGAGACGGCAGAGTGAAGCTCAATCCCTTCAAGAAGAAGGAATCCGCAGATGAGCGCGTCGCGAAGCTAATGCATGAGCGACGAGATCGTGAGCTTAGCTTTGACGAGCAGTCATTCTTTATCGAAGCGATCAAAGAGAATTCAGATCTCTTTCCGCAAGTTCAAGAGTCTTCTCGTTGCCTGAATCTGCTCCAAGCAGCCGCGATCGAGACAGAAGTTGATGACTCTTTTGACGAGCGTGTGCTAAGACTGGCTCGGCTTGAACGGGGTCGGACGGGTATCCGATATTGGGCACCAGCGCTCGTCGGATGTGCAGTGGCCTGTTTGGTGTTGCTTTCAGCGCTGCAAATGGTCTTGAGAACGGCAACTCCAGAGCTCAATCCGTTCCCAGGATCCGAATCTCGATTGATCAAGCCTGCATCTCGGTCGCTTGAGTTGTTCGAAGAGCCGCACTTAGCCAGATGAGCGGACTCAGGCGTGCACTACTCGGTGCACTCGCTGGTTCGCTCATCACGCTCATCGCCCATCCGATTTCTCGGCGGGTGTTACTTGGCGTTTCGACCTGGGTTCCCATCGCGAAGGTCGAACGGACCTTTACGCCTGTCAAAGATCAGTTAGTTGAACCCAAAACGATCGCCGACGCAGGTGCGTGGGTTCATGCAGCCGCGGCAAGAGTCGTCGCGCGGAATCCGTTGTCGATTACCGAGCTGAAGAGTGTGATCAGCTTGCTCAAGGAATGCCGTGAGAAAGAGCCCCTAAACGCATTTTGGCCACAAACACTGGCCTTCTTCCTTGAGATCTCGGGTGATCGTGCGGGTGGAGAAGAGGCTTGGCGAGGAGCAGCCAGGTGCCCAGCGTACAACGATTATCAATCGAATCTACTTGTAGACCAACTCACGAAATATCCAAGAGATCACGTCCCGACCTGGCTTTACGGATACGTCTACCATCTCCGTCAGAGCGATGCGCTCGCCGTTGCGGATAGATACGCCAGAGCTTTGCTCGCAAGATCAGATTACGACTCAGCCACTGGGATCACTCGGCGCTACGCCACGATCATGAATTTCGATCGCGCTCGAGATGGATCACGTTCTATTCCGATCGGACTTAGAGCCGCAGATCTTCTCGAACTTGCAACCTACCCGCAGAGCCTCTCCGAAACTGTTCTTCCGAAGACCCTTCACCTTGGCCGGGTTAGAGTCATAGATCGCCTGAAGACATTGAATCGCAGCGAGGAGGCAACCGAGGTGAATACCAGCTATGGCAACAACGAAGCATGGCGCTATCTCACCACACGGTACGACCCGGAGGGAAACCTAGCAGACCTGAGTCTAGTCGGCGCAATCACTGGAGTGCTACCTTGCTTGCTTCTTATCGTTGGAATGGTCGGAGTGGCGCTCTCTCTGATCAGCCTACTCATCGATAAGGTCTCGAATAAAGTTCGGTGGCGGCAAGAATACGTTGCGATCGTTGCTATTTGT
>JBBRHU010000060.1:0-12461 GCA_038222255.1 Fimbriimonadales bacterium
CAGGCAGGTCTTCTTCTCGAAGAAGCATAGTCAACCGTTGTGTGCCATCACGCTGTGCTTGCGAGAGCGCTTCTTCCACGGGCATGACGTCGTTGTAAACGTTGCTTGTTCGACCGTCAATCATGGAGAAAACTTCCGGCCAGTAGTCTGCAGGCGGCGGGAAGCGAACGAACGGGACTCCGTTGTGGGTAGCAATTCGGTTGGCAGGCCACCGCTGCTCAAGCGGGGTATTCGGCCCGGGAATCCAGCAATCCGACAAGGCGAGGGCCTTGATTGCGGGCTGGGCGATGCCTGCCTCGGCCATCGCCCGCATGCCTGCTTCGCCCGCCATAAACTTCGTCAGCTTCCACGCAGCCTCTTTATGCTTGGTAGAGCTGAAGATTGCGTATCCCGACCCACCGGAAGGGGTGCAGAGGGTGCCGTCTTTGTATGCGGGGAAGAGGCAGATATCCCAGTCGAAGAACTCTGGCGATCCGGGCTTGAGCGCTTTGCGCATGTTCGGCACTTCCCAAATGCCGCTTTGGAACATCGCGATCTTTTGCCGCGTGAAAAGTTGCTGAGTGGTGCTCATAAGCACACTGCTCACCTCTAGCTGGCTCGGGGTCCACCGCTGCTTGTTCATCAGGTCGACGACAAAGCTGAACACCTTCTTGATCTCGGGGTTGTTGTAGTAGATCCGCCGAGGAGACTTTAAGTCATCAACGTAGGTTTGACCGGAGGAAAAAACCAAGCAGTCAGTAAAAAGCTGTGGCCAAGCAGGTGCGTAGCCGTAGCGCTCTACCTTCCCATCTCCACCAACTTTGGTGAGCTGCTGCATCACCCATAGAAAGTCTTTCTCTCGTAGCTCGGGACGAATATTGAAGTCCCAAGTCCAAGAGCCGTCTGGGTAGGGGATGCCTGCCTCTTTGAAAAGCTTCTTGTTGTAGTAGATCAATCCCATCGGAGCAATGTCGCGCGGGAGGACGTAGAGCTTTTTGCCGTCACTGTGGACATCGACGATCTCTTTGTAGAAAGCGTCGATCTTAAAGTCTGGGTCTTTCTCGTAGATCTCGTTCAGATTCAAGATCGCATTGCGCTTGGCAAGCGACATGAAGTGCTGAGGGTCCATCATCGCCACGTCAGGAGCAGCGTTCGCTGCGTACTGCGTCAGCATCTTCTGGTGATACAGCGAGTAGTCAAAGTTTTCGAGGCTAACTTTGATGGTCGGGTTCTCTTTCTCGAACCGGTCTACCAACTTACGAAGGATCTTTAGCGATTCGTCGCCGTCCCATACCGTGAAGCGCAACTGTATGGGCTCCTCCGCTCGAGCAATTCCAAGCACGAGCAGGCAGAGGCTGAGCACCCAGCCTAGGTGAAGGAATCGACGGAGATTCGCCACTGCACCCAGTCTATTGGTTGATGTACCGATCAATCAACCCAAAATTGGTCCTTTTTCGATAATATTGACGCTTGAGCTTCCGGTTCGGGCGGTCAACCACGAAGTCGACCCAGTTCGCGCAATGTTGCGACATCTTCTGGCCTCAGAGTTCCATCTGGCTTCGGACCAATGCCGAGCAAGAAGTTCCCCCCACGAGCATTGGCGTAGGTCAACTCAGCAAAGACCTCTGCCGCTGACTTCCCTTTCTGCTGGTCGACAAACTTCCAGTCCGGGCAAAGGGGCAGACAAGCCTCCCAAGTCCCGGGCAAGGCCTCATCCGGCAGTTCGCGCTCGGGCGTCACGAAGTCTTCGAACTCATCGCCGACTGACCGGTTTGCGACGATCAGGCCGGGCTGGAGATCGCGAGCCATCGCCACCAATTCGGCCATTCGAATGTCTTCTTTCCCGCGCACCCACCCGCCGTCAAGCCACAAAATATCCACCTGGCCGTAGTCCGTCATTAGCTCACGAATTTGGGCATGAGTGAACTGGACGAACTTCTCCCACACTTCGGGCTGGTCGATGGTGTTGGCACGCCTCGAAGTGGGTCGAGGCTCTGGGGACCAATAGAACGGACAGTGCCAGTCTGGCTTGCTGAAATAGACTGAAACCGCGAGGCCGGCGGCTCGACAAGCATCGAAAAGTTCCCGCGTCACATCTCGGTCAAACCCACAAAGCGGGCCAGTGATCTTGTAGTCGGTCGTCGCGGTATCCCACATGCAGAATCCGTCGTGGTGCTTGGTGGTAAAGCACACATATTTCGCTCCTGCCGCGACGAAAGCATCAACCCATTCCGCCGGGTCGAACTTCGAAGGGTGAAATGTTGCCGGAAGATTCCAGTAATCTTCTTGAAACCTGTCGAGATCCATTCCTCGATCGGCCCAGCAGGCGAGTTCTGGGCGGCGCGACCAGTCGTCTTCCGGCACCAGTGGCCAGCTCTCGCAACAGTCCCACTGAGAATAGGGCGCCCAATGCAGGATGATCCCGAGCTTGAGGCCTCGGAACCACGTCAACCGTTCCTCTAGCCAGGCAGGCTTCTGACCTCCAGATCCTTGGCTGTGAGAAACGACATCTTGGCGCATGATCGGCTAGGGTACCGGACGGCTACTTTGTGATTTCAATTCCAGCGGGGCCACTGACATGGACTCCCGACGCATCGACTTTCACGTGGACTTCTCCGGCGCTCGTCATGATTCCACCTTCGGCATGCTTGAGCGGTCCGAGGTGCGGGTTTACGGTGAAGTGCTTCCCACCAAGCCCACCCGGCCGAATCCCTAACATGCTCGCTCGGAAGTGGAACATAGGGTGCGCGCCCCAAGCGTGGCAGTCCGACCGACTCGGTTCGTTATGCTCTAGCACAGTCTTGAACCCCTGTCCTTTCAGACCCCACCAAAGGTCAAGCTCCTTCCAAAGCAGGTCGGGACGGTTGAATTTCCAGAACGTTTCCAACAGATAGTGTCGGAAGTAGACCGTTGTTTTGTGCAAATCCTTCGCATGTTGAAGGCCGTCAAGGCACCGCGATTCGATGCCCTTATCGCTGATTCCTGCGAGGAGGGCAAGGCACTGGGCGTGTTCGCTATAGGAGGTGTGAGCAAGGTCATCCGCGAACAACCCACGCTCTTGGTTGTAGAACTTTCGCAAACACGTGTCCATGATCTGCTTTGCCTCTCGGCGGCAGCGCGCTGCGAGTTCCGGCTCGCCGAGCCACTCTTCGATTTCGGCGGCCTGCCGGAGAACCCAAACAGCCTTGAGGTTGAGGTTTGCACCGATCTCGTTTCCGCCAGGAGGCACACCACCGTTCCACTTCGGCACCCAGTCGATGAAATTCCAACCCTTCGGACTGTGGAGGAGGCCACCCTCAGTTTTCCCTTGGCGATAGTGGTCGAGGACAGCTCGCACTCCTGGCATCAGCGAGGCCACAAACTCCTTGTCTCCACGCCAAGCCGCATAGTCGTGAACCATTGCGACCCACCAGAGCGAAAACGGCGGGATGATTTGCCTGACTCGAGAGGGGTAACGCGACTGCGTGATTCCATCGACTTGCCGCGAAACGTCGAACATCCGCAAGGCTTTTCGAACGAGGCGATCATCTTGGCTGATGCACATTGTCACCAATGCCTGGAGCCGCGTATCGCCGATGTACATCAGCTGTTCGTAGAACGGACAGTCGTAGTACGTCTCGTGGCTACACATTTGCAGGACGCGAACCATCAGTGGTTCGACTTCGGCAGCCCTGGGATCGTCGGTTGAAAAGGTTGTTTGTGGCTCGATCGGGTACCGAGTCTCGTAAAGGACCACCTTCTCGATTGTCGTCGATTCGTTACCTGTTTCGACGAGAAACTCTACATATCGGCCACAACTAAACCAGAGGGTGTCAAACCTTTCGCTCGACGTTCCGCCGCTGATGAAGATGTCTCCAACCCCGTCCTTCTTATGCCAGACAGTGGTAAAGACCTTCCCCTCGATCTCATCGCGGTTGCCTTTGTGGACCTTTTCTTTTGCATCGTAGAGGGCTTCTTGCCAGTGCACTCGGAGCGAGTTGCCTTTTCCGCCGGATAGGATCACCTCGGGGTAAGCGCACACATAATCGTCGAGGTCAAAGATGACCCGTCGGCGAGTATTCGCAGGAATCGTCAATGGCTTTTCGAAACGTAAAAGATCGGTCCAGCCCTGGTGTTCGTCCGCAAGGTCGTTCGCCTTAGTTACGACCAAATCTGACGTGATGCCGGTTGGCGGATGGTCAACGTGGCGAACTGTTCCCTTCGTCCAAGGCTTGCCCATCATCGCCGGCAGCGTCGCTGGAACGAGCATGTGACTGGGCGGAAGATCGGGGAGGTTGGATGCGCTATATCCATTCTCTCCTTTTCGAGGTGCGACCCAACTCTCGCCGCCCCCAGTTCTCCAATCTGGTGGCAACATATCGCCGTGGACCTTCACGCGCACCCCAGTTCCCCACGCCGCTAGTTGGTCGATGAACTCGTACCCCAACATAAGCTTCGATTCCCACGCAGCCTCACCCGTGGCTAAAAGCTTCACATGAGCCTCGTCTTCTGGGCAGAAGAGGAATCCCGGCCGCACCGTCATCTGAGCAAAAGGCGCCTTCTCCCCAATCGCCCAAACCTTCGCGACAATGGTGTGCTCACCCGCCTCGAGGTTGATTCGGTAGGACTCAAAAAACCAGTTCCCCCGATCGCCCCTCTCGTTCCCTTCGCCAACCGGTTCCCCATCAATCCAAAGGTCGTACCGCTCGTCAGCCACAACGTGGACAAGCGTGTTCAGCGGGGAGCTTAGGTTGAGTTTGAGCCTAAAAAGCGCCACAAACGGCGCCCTGTTCTCGCCCTCCAACTCGATCCATTTTGCCGGCCACTTGCCAGGGTCTTGCCACGGAAGCGCGTTTGGAGCAGCAACGTAGCGGGTATGAGAGATCAGTTCGCGTTTGGCGGTCATGCGAGTTCCTACAGGTGTGTAGCTTAAACGATTTTGAACGCGTTTATGAGGGGTTCGTTGGGAAGCGCGACGAAATTGTGCTGTGCCGTTCCTGCAACGATTGAAATACCTCGCTGGGTAAACCCGGAGTTGAACGGACTCTCGAAGCAGCGTGTAGGGGCAGCATCCTCATTCGAACATCCTGCCCTCGCGTTCGCGCGCCCCGGCGTGGGGGACGGCGGGAATGAATCTGGCTATCTACCAGAAAGCCCTTTTCAATTTCAGGCGTAATCTGTGACTCGCAAGGCTAGAGGCCCCGGTCTCAAGCGCTCTCTCATGACGGAAAACGAGGAATGGGACTAACGGAAACTTCGCCTAATCCGCTTCTTCAGCGTCGTTGTCGTCAACCACGACGTACTCATACGTGACCGGCTCGGCCTGGGTGGACTCGCGAATGGAGCGGAGGAGGTCGGTGACTCCGGCGATCATCTGTTGGGCGCGCTCGATATCGTGGGCCGCAGCGGCAATCGACGATTCCCTCGGAGAAACTCTCAAGTAACGCACAGGTCGACGTTGACCGGCGCTCTCGCGATAATTCCCCAGGCAGATGAGTCGATTCCGCAGCGTCACCTTCAATGGATTGGAACATCGGTGAGCGTCCATCTCCGTCCTTCTACCAGGGACCCCCAAAAGCTGAGACCCTTACGGGGATTTGGGGACGTGGGCTAAGGCAATCTGCTCGAGTTCGACCAGAGGCCGCAGCCCAAATCGTTCGTTCACGCAGCGGAGCGCAGCGAGTTCGACCGAGCGGAACGGGTAAGGAGGGTTTGAGGCGTGCGAAGCGGCGATCTCGGCGTGGCGGGCCGCTTCCATCTCCATCCGAGAGCTTTCGAGGAGGGCGTAGCTCATCAGGACGTGGAGCATCCCAAGTTCACCATGGCGAATCACTTCGTCAAGAAATCGCGCTGCCTGTTCCCAGAGTCCACATTCGATAAGCAAACATGCGGCTTCGACAAAGAGCTCTGGCTGGCCATCAAGCGGGGTCAAGAGCGGGTGTGGGTCTGCGCTACCGTCGTTGGGTTCACTCAAAAAGCTTTCGGCCCGAAGGATCGGCTCAAGGGGAGCAAGAAAGTGTGCGTTGAGGAGCTCTGGCCGATCCTCAAGTTCTGCCCCCTTCAGGCGACAAACCGCTGATTTGAGCCACCAAACCAGGGGATCGTCCCCGTTGTAGAGCAAAACCGTCTCGAGAAACGCGTCGGCCCGCGCAAAGTCGCCGGCCTTGATCGACTCGATTGCGAGTCGATAGTAGGCTTGCCCACGAGTCTCAGCGCGGCGGGTCGCGAGCCAGAGTTCTTCGATCGTCGATGCCTGGAGGACCGGGCTGGCGACAAAGTTGTCTGCAGGAAAAGGGTGGTCCTCGACCTGGGTATTCAGCAGCACAGTGCGATCGGAATCCAGAATCGCAACGCTCACTGCCCCAGCTACCGGTCCTTCGAGCTTCATGTCCAACGGATTCTCGGGGTGGAGGTCGACGGTGGCTTCCATCGTCTGGCCCGCTTGGGTGAGCAACAAGACGCGATGTCCTCTCCGTCGGGAAGAACTCTGGACCACGAGCCTGGACGGCGTGAGTCCGCAGGCGAACGATTCGTTGGCGGCAGCGAACCCGTCGATCGCTGCATAGGGGGTGATGCAGAACCGGAAACTGTCAAGCTGCCTCGGACCAAGGTCAATTGCGGAAGTTGACCGCTGCCACCCACCCTCCGCCAGATAAGGAAGCGCATGTTCTTCAGAGGAGATCACGAACAACGACCTCCCAGGATGCTCAACAACTTTCGGGGCAATCGTCTGACCACCCAGGATCACACCTGGATTGCAGGCCTGAGACTCGGCGATGCTCCGATTGTGAATTCGAACCTCGAACTCGATCGTCGCAGAATCTGGCGCGAGTCCGACCGTCCAGTCAATCGAGAGCGGAGAGCAAGTAAGGTGATCAGAAAATCGAACTCCTGCGGAACTCTCCTCATCGAAGGCAGGAATGACCTGATAGAGCACCTGGCCGAGAGCATTTGGCCGGTCTGATCCGTCAACCACGACCTGAATTCCTGCATCACAAACTACGCCGCGTAGCCCGCCGTCAACGACATCAACTCGTGAGGTTCCAGGAAGGAGCTCACTGCCTGAGCGCTTATCGTAGACCGACCAGATTCGCCCTCCGAGTTCTGGAAGGAGAGTCAGTCTAAGGAACTCGTTTTCGAGAATGACAGTGTGAAAAGGGCGCACGTCTCGGCTTCCCGTTTTACTAAGGTCTGGCAACGGATAGGCACAGACCGGGCGATCGAGCGTAGGCATAACAGCCTCCAGCAGCTCAATTTCGAGTTCGAGAACGTCTTCAAACACTTCGGTCGGCATGGATCACCTCAGGGTACCTACGACTATTCGGGTTAAATGTGCTTAATGGCGTCGCGACTTACCCCGCTTGGCAAGTTCGTGAAATGGGTCTTGATTCCGTTACTGCTCGTGGGGATCGGCTACCAGTTCGTGGGACCCAACATCGGCAAGTTCAAGCTAAACACGACTGCAGGCGGCTCCAGTGCTCCTGTTGAATCGAACCCAACTCCCTAACTGCTACACTGTAACCGAGTCAGCTAGGTGACGGCCCCCTAACCGGGGAGGAAAGTCCGGACTTCATAGAGCAGAGTGCCCTGTAAGGCTCGCAAGAGCACAAGCAGGGGCGGGGTGACCCGACGGAAAGTGCCACAGAAACTAAACCACCTCAGCGCAAGCTGCGGAAAGGGTGAAAAGGTGAGGTAAGAGCTCACCAGCCGTTCGGGTAACCGACGGGCTGGGCAAACCCCACTCGAAGCAAGACCAAATAGGGAGGGGATGATGCTGCTCGCGGACTCTCCGGGTTGGTCGCATAGATAAATCGTCACTCACGACAGAATCCGGCTTATCGGCTGACTCAAGATCCTGTCATCATCAGTCTCAGATGATTGCTCCCCAGGACCACGTTCGAATTCTGGACGCCATTTCCAGCTCGCCACTCCAGGGCTTCGCACTTCGGAAGCATGCTATGGAACAACTGGACAGCCTAGACACCTACAACTGGTCGGGCATCTACCGGCTGGAAGGCGACATGCTGATTCTCGACGCGTACGTCGGTGCGGCGACCGATCACACTCACATTCCTGTGGGACGAGGGGTCTGTGGAACCGCGGTGGCCGAAAACACAAACCAGGTGATCGAAGACGTTCGAGAGCTTTCGAACTATCTGGCTTGCTCAATTCAGACGCGAAGCGAGATTGTCGTACTGATCCGGTCTGATGAGACCATTCTCGGGCAAATCGATATTGACGGCCACACTGTCGGCGCGTTCGACAAATCGGACGAGGCGTTGCTCGAAGCTCTCTCGGAAGAGTTGGCGAAACGCTGGGCTGACTTAGAGCAGTAAACTCTATGTGATGCGTCCTCTTCTCATCTGTGCTCTGATCCTGCCGACCATTGGTGTAGCTCAAGTTACCGGCGAATGGAAGCCCTCAAAAGAGAGCGCACTTCAGATTGCCAGAGACGCGGACGACCGCGTGAGATCGGCGAGGAACCTCTCCGTCCTCACAAAATTCCAGATCATCCACGTTAATGAAGGGCGAGGCCAAGGCACGTACGAAGGTGCGTTTGGGCCAAAGGGCGAGTTTCGTATTGCCTATCCGGTTCGAACTGGGCCTGGAATGAGGGCGATCAGCCAGGTCGAGACCATCTCGGACGGAAAGCAATATCTGCTCACCGGTGCCACCGTCACCACGCTGAAGCTTTTTCCAGTGAAGACGAAGAAGCTGATTGGAAAGGACTTGTCCGCCAGCTGGTTTGGAGACTATCCCAGGCTGATGTGGGCTTCTCTCGGTTCGTCTGAATATCCGGTTTCCGAAGCTGTTCGGCAATTAGGCGCCGCAGGCTATCTCGTCTCGCTCGACACTCGTGACGTGGCTTTCAACGGCCGCACGATGAAGCAATATCGCATCCACATCGCTTCGAGTCCAACGCAAAGTAAGGCGATGGGTTCAAGAGATTGGGAGATGATTATCGACGGAGCAAGGAAATTTCCCGTCAAAGTGAATGTGGATTACAAGCTTAAGGGCAAGGCAGAAGAGCGCGCAGTGCTTGATATTCGTTGGAATCTTAAAGCAGGCCAAAAGTTTCCTGCCGACACGTTCGATCTGAAGCCAAAGAAGCACTAGCTTCCTTGCTTTGCCAGAATCTCAATCTTGATTTTCGTCGGCTCAAAACCGTGGTCTCGCGCTTGCGAGCGGATCATCTCAAGAGGCCCGTTGGGGAGTTGAGTTCAGGCACCTCATCCCTGCCCTCAAAGACCACGACCTTGCGAAACTCGCTCGGAAGTCTCGTTGAGTCGCGCGGGCAAATAGCTGTTCACGAGCCCGATGTGATGGACGATCCGCTGACCACATCAATCTTTCCACCTCGACCCACATTTTGTTGATGGATGCCGTAGGAACTCAAAGACTTTGAGGAATCGGCTAAGGCACGGATGACCAGGAGCCTCGGGGTCGTCGTGCGGAAGTCTGCCTTTCGCAATGCGGCGAGAGCTTGGGCCTCAAACGCCTCTGCCCTATCTACACCCGTTTGTTCACCCTCTTTTATCGTCGATGCAACTCTTACGACCGATATAATAGTGTAAAGTCCGCTATGAGCAGATACGGCACTCTACGCTGTGGCGACTGAGATGAATCGGGGCACGAGAAAAAAACGTGTTCTGAAGCATCAAAATCGGCCCAAAAGGTGTGGGATATGCTATATTCGTGCTCGGATTGGGATCGAGGCAGTGAGTTTGGCCCGACCCAACGGAGGGAAAATGAAGTTTTACAATCTGAAAACCCGCTCCCATGTCGAAGTCCCGGAAGCGGATGTTCGCAAGGTCACAATGACCCGTGAGACCAAGTCAGGTACGCAAACCCGATATGCTTTCATGGCTGTTTACGAGGGAAGCAAACTGTACAAGTTCGTGAACGAGGCCACCTACAAGGCATCGAGTGCGAAAGAAGCCTAAAGAAAAATTTTCAATCACAGTTTTGCCCGGGGTACCTACCACCCCGGGCTCTTTTTGTTTAGACTGAACGTATACCGGTGAAAGCGGTCACTACTGCCATGGCACTCGTTACTGATCGACAGAAATGTGCTCATCTCCTTCGACGATTCGCCCTTGGTGCGAGTGAGGCCGAGCTTGACTTCTACATGAAGGACGGCCTGAAGGGCGCAATCGACCGTCTCCTTGATTTCGACCACGGATCCGAGGGATTCGCCATCGACATCAACGATTTTCGTGCGGGTGCAAAAAATCAAATCAATATGGGCCAAGTCGTTGGCTGGTGGGGACTGCGGCTTCTGATGACGCAATACCCGCTCCGAGAGAAGATGTCCCTCTTCTGGCACGACCACTTTGCAACGAGCGCCAGCAAAGTCGGTGCCCCGCTCGTGATGTACCAGCAGAATGAGATCTTGCGCAAGAACGCGACTGGTTCTTTTAGAACCATGCTGAACGACATCAGCAAAGATCCCGCGATGTTGATCTGGCTAGATAACCAAGAGAACGTGAAGGGACGCGCAAACGAAAACTTTGCCCGCGAGGTCATGGAACTATTCACTTTGGGCATCGGCAACTACACCGAGAAAGACATCCAGGAAGGCGCGCGAGCATTTACCGGCTGGGCCTTCAGACGGATCGCCAAAGCCGAAGAGGAGGGCAAGAAGGCGACTGCCGAATACTTCTTCCGAGCACGGCTCCACGACGATGGCGTCAAGTCATTCCGTGGACAACAGGCTAACTTCAGCGGAGAGGACGTCCTCAATATCCTGTGCGATGACCCCCGAACCTCGCAGTACATCACTTACAAGATCTGGGAGTGGTTTGTCTATCCAAAGCCAGAGGCGGCAGTGGTCGATAAATTTGCGAAGATCTTCCGAGACTCGAACCTCAACATCGCCACCCTGCTCCGCGCGATCATGACCTCGACCGAGTTCTACTCAGCCAAGGCAGAACGGGCCGTCGTGAAGAACCCCGTCGACTTCTGCGTGGTCACCCTCCGACAACTTGGCGTGGGCGAAATGGTGAAGGAATTCCTCAAGTCGACGCCCCAAGGTGAGCCGCCTCGACAAGCCGCCGGCGTCGCAAATCTGATGGTAACGTCGATGCGATCTATTGGCATGTGGCTCATGTATCCGCCGGACGTCGCGGGTTGGGATGGAGGCGAACACTGGATCACGTCAGCAACGATGCTTGAGCGCATCTCATGGGCAGACAGAATTTTTGGTCAGTCCAAGGTGGCGCGGCTCCCCGTCCGCTACCAGGCGTTTGACCTGTTTAGAGAGGACCCGACACCAGGGGGTGTCACAAAGGCGCTTGTATCGATATTTGACGCCCCTATGAGCCCTCAGAAGCTCAATTCACTCATATCTGCCGCAACGAGGGTGTCGAACGGCACAATCACGCCAGAGAACGCAAATGCGACGGCAGCGCAAGTCGCAAGGCTGATCTTCTCCACACCGGAGTTCCAGTTCAGCTAGAGCTCGAACCTTTATACAGAAGGTTCGAGTTCTTCTCTCGAATCTAGGCGCACCACCATCACGGTAGTGTTGTCGCTGCCTCCACCTTGCAGAGCAGCACCCACAAGCCGCCAGGTAGCTTCTGCGGGGGCGTACGTGCGGAGATGCTCTTCGATGATCTCGTCGCTGACGTGATTCAAGAGGCCATCCGAACAGAGCATGTACAGATCTCCTGCCTCAACCTCCCAGGCATTAATGTCGGGACGTACCTGATCATCGGCACCAATCGCGCGGGTGAGCACGTGCTTGTACTGGTGGGTCTCGACTTCTTCCGGTCGAATGATGCCCGCCATCACCGCCTCGTTCACCCATGTGTGATCGGTAGTGAGGGGAACAAGTGCACCGGCACGAAGGCGATAGATTCGTGAATCGCCGACCTGAACGACATACGCGAGCCCTTGAAGCAAGATGAGACCGCTGAGAGTCGTGCCCATGCCTTGGCGGCCCGGGACACTGCGAGCGACGTCAAGGACAAATCGGTTTGCAGCTATGACTGCCGTGGCCATCGCGAGCCCTGGATCTTCTGAAGGGTGGTTGAGATAGACGTCGATGAAGGTTTTGCAGGCGAGTTCACTCGCGATCTGACCGGCGGCATGGCCACCCATGCCATCGCAGACGACGAACACCTGGCCTCGTCGGGCAAGAACTCCCTCGTCGTCGGGGATGTAGAACTCGAACTTGTCTTCGTTGTTCTCCCGAACTCGGCCAAGGTCAGTCTTCGCCGCAACCGTAACCCGAGTTCTCACTCGGAGCGCGACCGCCCCGCTAAGCTCGGAGACGGCATATTCTGCTGTTGAATCGTCCATCACGTTCGCTATGGACGTTACCCGGTTGAAGATTTGATCGGTTGCCCATCTTCATTGAGGCGAAAGCGCTCCCGCTGGGAGTTCTGACGCAAAGAGCAGGTTCTAGCATGATCCTTTATGCGGATAATTGGCAAAGAATCTGAGTCAAAGCTTCCTCCCAAGGGAGAGGCAGTTGCGAGTGGTGATCAATTCCAATGAGT
>JBBRHU010000061.1:0-12393 GCA_038222255.1 Fimbriimonadales bacterium
TCAGTTACGTCCGGTCTGCCAGCGACATGCGAGGGCTTCGCTACGTCGTCCAAGCCCTCGATCCGGCGATCGCCCTCTGTGCGAAGATCGAAACTCGAGAAGCCATCAAAGACCTCGACAGCATCCTGCAAGTCACCGACCTAGTGATGGTCGCCCGGGGTGATCTCGGCCTCCAGATGGATATTGAAGACGTTCCGATCATGCAGAAACGGATCATCGACGCCTGCAACTTGGCGGGTAAGCCGGTGATTACGGCAACGCAGATGCTTGAAAGCATGATAACGAATTCGCGGCCAACACGAGCTGAGGCAACAGATGTTGCGAATGCAGTGCTAGATGGGACAGATGCGCTCATGCTCAGCGGTGAGACGGCGGCAGGTGATTACCCGATTGACTGTGTGAAGACGATGGTAAGAATTGCTGAAACGGCGGAGACGAAATTTGATCGAAATCTCGTCCAAGTTGCTTTTCACGAACAGCAGCGGCACGGTGTCTCGCAGACGGATGCCATTGCGCATGCAGTCTCTGAACTCGCTCGACAATTGAAGCCGAAGGCCATCGTGACGACAACGACGAGTGGCCAGACACCGCGTTTGGTGAGCAAATTTCGACCGCGCTGTCCGATTTACTGTGCGACATGGAACGTTCGAACACAGCGCCAAATGGCGGTCGTGTGGGGCATCGAGGCAGTGAAGATCGACGGGCCAAACGACACGGAACAAATTCTTCACAACGCAATTGATGCACTCTTCCGGCGAAAAAGGCTTAAACTAGGGGACCAGGTAATTGTCACAGCAGGAGTTCCTGCCGGGCAGCCTGGAAACACCAATATGGTGATGACCCAAGTGGTCAAGTGAGAATAAGATGACACGGAAGTCAAAAGGATGGGTGAGCTGGGTCCTCGCGGGCCTCGTCGTTGGAGTTGCACTCGGCTATCGGCCGTTTGCAAAGTCGCTTGAACAGGATGCCGAGGCAAGGCGGCTCCTCACGGACGTCAAGCGAGCAGAATTTAGTAAAGAAAACCTCATTCAGCAGGTTGGTGTGCTGGAATCAGTCCACGGAAAGGAAGAACTTGCGCGCCGAAACGGATGGAGAAAACCGGACGAATCCGCAATTCATTAGCGTAACCCGTTGCGTTTTGCGCTTCGGTTCCCGACAAGAACACTAGGGTGCACGTGTGCCCTAGGCAAATATGTTCGAGGCGGGCAGTCCAGCGAGAAGTAAATCAAAGCCAGAGGAAGCGCAAAACCAGCGCGCCTTTCCACTTGGATTGCTCATGGTTGTTGTTTCTTTGAGCCTGTTGCTCTCGCTCTGGACAATCAGCGAGACAGTGCTAACGCCTTGGAGAAGCAAGGTCGAGCCGAACCGAGCGGCGGACCTGCGAGAGGTTGGGTCAGACGTCTTACGCCACGAAGAAGCGCTCACGGGCGCGGTAAGGCTCTACATCTCCACTGGCGACCCCCACTGGAAGAAGCGAATCGAGAAGGTTCGGCGCGATCTTACGGACGCAATCGCTCAGTCGCGTGCTCTCGCCACCGGCCTTGACTCTCTGGCGTACGTCATCACCTTTGCGAGCGCGGCAAAGGAGCTTACGAAACTCCAAAATCGGGCTATTGCGCTTGCTGATTCTTCGCAAGGAACTCGAGCCTACAACCTCGTTTCGGGGCAGAGCTACACGAACCAGCGACAGTTTTTGATGTCTGGCGCACTTGATCTTCGCAACAGTGTCCATCGTGAGCTACGAGACTACTTAAGCGACGAGGCGGTCCGAGCTAACCGAATTGCCGTAGCTTCAGCCATCGTGACTGCGATACTCGTGCTCTGGTGTTTAATCTTTTACCGCGCCTGGACCTGGCACCTAGCTGCAATGTCAAAGATGAAGGAGTCTCGTGGTGCGCACAGAGATATTCTCCAGGGTGTCCAAATTCCACTCCTCGAAATTGATGAGGTAGATCGAGTTCGGTTTGTAAACTCCTCAGCGATCGACTACTTCGGGGTAACTGCGCGCAATCTCAAAGAACGTGCGATCCACGCTCTTTTCCCATCAAGGGTGAGAGAGGAACTAAAGTTGCGCCTTGACAGGGTCCGAGACTCACGCCGGGGAGACGTCTGGGTTAGCGAAGGCATCTCAGACGGTCAATGGGTTGAGATCCAGGCATTCCCGACAGATGCTGGAGTCTGCATCCTCGTTCAAGACATCACAGCCAGGCAACGTGTTGACAGACTCCGTGAAGAAAACGAGCTGATGCTGGAGGAGGCTGTGCGACAGGCCGAAGAAGCCGCGCTCCTCATCAAGGAATCTCGTGACGAGGCCCTTAAGCTCGCGAAGGCCCGCGCAGAATTTCTCGCCAACATGAGTCACGAAATACGAACTCCAATGAACGGCGTTCTAGGCATGCTCACCTTGCTCGAATCGACCACACTGGACGCGGAGCAGGATGACTATATCGCTACGGTTCGAAACTGTGCCGACTCACTCCTACAGATTCTTAACGACATCCTTGACGTCTCGAAACTAGAGTCGGGCAAAGTCCTCATCGAGACGAAGGAATTTTCACTGCACTCTCTCATTCGTGAGCTCGTTCAGCTGATGCAGGGAGTGGCCACCCAAACTGGGGTCAAGCTAAGCTTTGAATATGAAGAGAGTCTAGGAACTACCTTCCTTGGAGACGGCCTGCGCATTCGGCAAATTGTGCAGAACATTGTCGGCAACGCGGTGAAGTTTGCACGAGGGGGAGAAGTGCATTTGGTCGCACAGAGCACAGGGCGACCTGAAGATCATGTCGTGCGCATTTCAGTGCGAGACAATGGGCCAGGAATTGCTCCTGACAGGCTGGAAGCGATCTTCGAGAGCTTCGCTCAAGAGGATAGTTCAACAACCCGCCGCTATGGTGGGACTGGTCTTGGACTCACAATCTGTCGCCAGCTTGCAGAACTTATGGGCGGAAAGGTGGGCGTAACGAGTGAACTCGGAGTAGGAAGCACCTTCTACATCGATATACCACTGCCACGAGTCGCTTGCCCGGTCGCCCAAGTCGAGGAAGAGGTCGTCCTTGTGCCGGTAATCCAGCCGGCACCTTTGGCCTCGTCCACCACAGAAGTATCGCAACCCGCAGCATCTTTCCTTGCGCTGATCGTAGAAGACAACCTTGTCAATCAGAAGGTTGCAACTCGCCTTCTAGCCCAGATGGGATACCGAACCGTCGTTGCAGAGAACGGCCGCATTGGCGTTGAACTGGCAATCGACGCCTCACCCGACCTCGTCTTCATGGACATCCAAATGCCCGAGATGGACGGCTGGCAGGCGACCGCAGAGATCCGCAGGCTCGAAGGCGTGCTTGGTCGCCGCGTACCGATCATCGCGATGACCGCGAACGTGTTTACCGAGGATCGAGCGAAGTGCGTTGAAGTCGGTATGGATGGGTTCCTTGCGAAGCCGATTCAAAAGGAGGATCTCGCGAAGATCCTCAACAAGTACTGCCCGATTCTTGTCGAAAGAACAAAAGCCGCTTGAACTTCATGAGACAATAGAGCGACAAGCATGATCGCTCAAGTGCACTCCGCAACCCTCCTGGGAATCGAAGCCCTCCCCGTTATCGTTGAAGTTGACCTTCAGGGTGGATTTCAGGAAGGTGATCGGAACTTCATCATCGTTGGCTTGCCCGATAAGGCGGTCATCGAAAGCAAAGAACGGGTTCGAACCGCGATCAAGAACTCGCAGCTAGAGTTTCCGAACAAGAAGATCATGTGCAACCTCGCTCCCGGAGATATCCGGAAAGAAGGGCCCTATCTCGATCTTCCGATTGCAGTCGCACTATCCGCGGTTCAGGGACTCGTGCCGCTTTCTGAGCTTGAGCACACCTTATTCCTAGGGGAACTCGGACTCGATGGCTATCTCCGACCGATTAATGGTGCGGTGAACGTAGCGCTCATGGCGCTCGAGCGCGGATTCACGCGCCTGATCCTGCCGATCGACAACGCTCCCGAGGCCGCGATTGCCGGGGAACTTGAGGTTTATGGGGCGCGCAACCTGCTGGAGGTGGTCGAGTTGCTCAACGGATCTTGCCTGCTCGTGCCGCAGAGCTTCGCGCGTGCCCCTGAAGACGACGTTCAAATCTACACAGTCGATTACGCGGACGTGAAAGGTCAAAAGCATGCCGTCCGTGCGCTCGAGATTGCTGCAGCCGGAGGACATAACGTCCTGATGTCTGGACCGCCGGGGTCCGGCAAAACAATGCTCGCCCGCCGCTTGCCGACAATTCTTCCGCCGCTCACTCTGGAAGAGTCGATTGAGGTCACACGGGTGTTTTCTGCTGCAGGTGAAAACAATTCTTCCAGCGGGCTGATGTGGACCCGACCGTTCCGTTCTCCGCACCACAGCGCGAGCCACGCCGCGATTGTTGGGGGAGGGAAGAACCCCAAGCCCGGAGAGATTTCGATGGGACACCACGGCGTGCTCTTTATGGACGAGATGCCGGAATTTGATCGGTCGGTGCTTGAAGCATTGCGTCAACCGCTAGAAGACGGAGTCGTCACAGTCGCCCGCGTAGCGAACACGCTCACCTTTCCTGCCGAGTGCATCCTCATCGGCGCAATGAACCCCTGTCCCTGTGGGTTCTTTGGTCTGCCAGAGCAGAAGTGTGTGTCGACGCCAACCTCTTGCGTGAAGTACGCAGGAAAGATCAGTGGCCCACTCCTCGACCGAATCGATATCCACTTAGAGGTGCCCCGCCTTAAGCCCGAAGAGTTAATGGATACCCAGCTCGGAGAGCCGTCTACCGCGATAAGGGCGAGGGTGATCTCAGCGCGAAATCGCCAGAATGCGCGTTATGGTAAGGCGAAGACGAACTCCAAGATGACGCCGAGTGAGATTCGCGAGCTGATCCCGCTGAACCAAGAGTGTGACCAGTTCATGAGAATAGTCGTGTCTCGAATGAACGTTTCTGGCCGAGTCTTCGACCGGATTCTAAGGGTCGCCCGAACGATTGCTGATCTCGCGGAGAGCGATCAGATCGAAAAAGTCCATCTCGCAGAGGCTGTACAGTATCGGGAAAGAAAGTCGGGTTAGTCTTCAAGACCAAAAGATTAAAGGTCGATTGTTATGCACAATAAATCAAGTATGAAATTTTGCCCATAAAATCGGTAAAAAAAAGAATATCGGCCAAAGCATTTGGAAGATGCCCGCAATTTGTCAGGATGCCGTGGATCAGTCACTTGGGTTGACCTGACCTCTTTCGTTGTGCTACCTACACCCGTTCAGCCGGAACGCTTAAGATCACAGTAACGTCAAGGGGTGAAGTTACTCTCGCGATCGTTGGCGCTACTAAGGGCTCCGCTGGTGGCGCTGGATTCGTAAATCGGGTCGGCGGCTTCTTTATCACTTGAGCGGGCGTAAATGTTAAGACCGTCTCGGTGTCCGGCACGCTGCGCGGCTCTGGTCCAGGTCGCAGTGCTCAATGCGCGATTGCTGGTTCATTCACGGTGGACGATAACCCGGCGTTCCCAAACTCGCCGGACCTATCGCTTTACGCGAATGACTACGAAAGTGCGTATTGCCGGGGTGCTGGGCTCTGTCTTATCTCAGTGTATAAAGGCAGGGCGAAGACGCGACGAGTTCGCAAAACCCTAGTCGAAGAAGGATCGGAAGACTCGTCGGACGAGCATCAACGGTAACGAACTTAGCCCCCAGCTCTCGAGCAAACCTCGCTCTAGCCCACACTAGAGCTGAGTAGTAGCCCTGACCGCGGAACTGGGGAAGTGTGCCGCCTGTGAAGAGTCCAGCGAATTCTGAGCGGGGATCCTTGGTGAGTCTCCCAATCGCGACCGGAGTGTCGCCGCGATAGGCGACAAAGCCTGTTTCTGATTGATCCCCCGTGCGCATACACTCTGCGAGCGTTCCCGCTGTGTAGGTGTAGTCCTTCTCGAACACAACCTCTGCGACGGATCTGAAATCGGCCAGTTGGTGAGGATTTGCAACTTTTTCAACTCGAACAGGGGTCGTAGATTCTGGAAGCAAATTTAGGTCGAGGGCGCAAATGACCTCGGGGGTATCGGGCACAAATCCGTGCGCGAGCAGCCGGTGAAACAGATCTGAGGGGTGGTCGGTGCTAAAGAGCGACCACTCAAAGTCGCGGCCGAGCGCGCGGTGGACTTCGATTTCACGCTTAATGATCTCGTCTTCAACGCCCTCAAGTGATCCATTGCAGACCACCTGACAGTAGCCCTCAGTTTGGAACCTCACTACGAACTCGTCTCGATACTTTGCGTCGGTCGAGTTTCTTAGCTCGCCAAGGTAGGCCTCAAGCATGCTATGAATGTTCATTTAGAGCTGAGCACCGTGTATACCAGGGCGACCGAGGAACAGTATTGAGGATTTACCCACTGGTTCTTCTCCCGATTGGTCCACTCAAAAGGTGCCCCTTTTCCACGTCGAAGTTTGAGGTCAGTGATGTACTCGAGGAACAAATTATCGCCCGCTTTCTGGTCGACCGTTGAGAGAGCCTTTATGAGCCACCCGGTCGGAGTAGCCCAGTACCCGCCGTTCTGGTAAGTCTCTCTACCGCTCGAAGCTTGTGCCCAAAATTCCCCTTTAGGAAGGTGTCGCACTTGGCCATCCATTGTGATCTGGCCTTCCGAGTAGAGGCGAAGAAGGTGCCGCGAGATCCGCTTGGAATCTTGTGGAGTCAGCGCTCCAAGAGACACCGCAAAGGCGGACGCCCAGATATCGTCTTGCTTGCCGAGTCCAGTTGCTGACCAGAGGCCGGATTCCACTGGACCGATAGCAAAGAGGAAGGTGCTGATCATCGATCGCGTCAGCTTGGTGCAGATATCGCGGTATCGAGTTGTCTTCGTCATTTCTGAAAGCTGACGGGCGGCTTGCCACCGCAACAGGGAAGGCATCAAGGCCATTCCGGTCTTGCGAACGCTGTCGCAAAATCCCCAGTCGACTCGAGTCTGCTTTTGGTCGCAAAGTACCAAGCCGGTGTTCACATCCACAGCCACAGAATCAAACGCCTTCTCAGCCGCTTGTAATACCGTCGTCTCGCCATAGGGCGTCTTCACTCTTTGGCTGAGGAATCGGGCATTCTTGGCCAGGCGCATCTGTTCATGAACCATCTCCACAAAATAGTAGGCATCGTCCGCAGGTGGAAGGAGTCCGTAATCACCGACGCCCTGGTCTGCGTAGGCGCCTGGATACCAACATGCCTCACCCTTGAGCGTGATGTGGTCGGGGATGCTGTAGGCGGGCACAAACATGTTGTGCGGGAGAGCGATTCCTTTCTGGCCCGGCTGCACCGAGGCTACTAACTTGATCCATCCCTCGACCTCATGTTGAGACACGAAGTCCGATCCGAGAGTCATCGCCGCGTCGCGAATCCAGAAAGCTGGGTAGTAGTTCTGCGTGCCCCCGGGGAGCCTAAGCTGAAAGCCAGTGGCGTTCTTGCCGACCCCTGGTATCTCTCCGTCAACACGCACCTTTGCGCTGTCGACGACCTGCTGAGCGATGAGATGGAGTTCTCTCAATCCACCTTCTCGCTGAAAGGAAAGAGTCGCCGTCACCAGAGTCGTAAGGAACATAACGAATACAAGTCTAGATCGCTCAGACCAGATCGGTGTTGTCGAAGCCGACATTCGTCTCGTTCGTAAGTGAAGCAATCTCCGGTAATTCGGTTGAGCAATAGAGTTTCCCGCCGGTCTAGAGTTCTCCCCAGGCGTGCGTGGGCTGGGGTTCGGCAGTGATCAGATCGAACGAATGGCGGAGGGCTTCGCCCATCACGCTCAACCCAAAGTTCAACGGTAAGCTCGAAACGTGCTCGCTGCTCTAACTGCCTTCGCCGCTCTTGCCATGCAGACCGAATTCAACTTCAAACCTAACACTCGAGCAGACGCAAGTGCAGCGTTCCGGGATGCGGTGGCGAAGTTGAAACCTGGCGACACGCTCCGAATTCCAACTGGGGAGTACCACTTTTACGAAGCAGGCACTGTCAACTTATCGCTCCATCTTTCAAATACCACCGAGATTCCATCGCGAAAGGTCTCAGTGCCGTTGCATGGGCTCAGACAAAACAAGATCGTGGGTCAACGAACTCGGCTTGTCTTTCACGGACACATCTTGCCGTTCACGATTCGGGAATGTACTGACCTGACCCTTCAAGGCTTTGAAATCGACTGGGAGCGCCCGAGCATGTCGCAAGGTGAAGTGATCGAGTCGGGGCCAGCAGCGGTCGTTGTTCAGATGGAGAAAGACTCCCCATACCGCATTGAGAACAACCGGGTCATTTTTGTCGGAGAAGGATGGGCAGAACCGGCCTGGGCAATGATGCGCTGGGATCCTAAGACGAAAGGCGTGGTAGCTCGAACCGGCGATGAGGGCATCGGTAGCGGGTGGGGAAACGCGAAGGCCTCTGAGATTCGGCCTGGAGTGGTTCGATATGAGTCGAAATTTAGCAGGCCTCCCGCCGTGGGCGAGCGGTTGCTTTATCGAAATGGGCAGCGCACCCACGGAGGGACGTTCATTGAGAACTCCAAAAACATCACGCTCCGCGATATCGACTACCGCCATGCGACGGGGCTCGGAGTGCTTGCCCAATATGTCGACACCTTGAGCTACGAACGAGTCAACTTTGAACCAGCGAAGGGGTCTCGTCGCCTCTTTTCAGGTCACGATGATGGCTTCCAGTTTTCGAATTGCAAAGGAAAGATCGTCGTCTCTGAGTGCCACTTCCAGGGCTTGATGGATGATCCAATCAACGTGCACGGCACCTCGGTGAGGATCATGAGGCGACTCGATGACCACCGCGTGTTGTGCCGATTTTTGCACGACCAGGCAGTTGGCCTCAAGTTCGGAGACCCTGGTGATACCGTGAATTTTCTTCATCACGATACGTTGCTTCCGATCGCAACCGGGACGATCAGCTCGATCAAGGCGAACAGCCTAGAGGATTTTGAAGTGGAGTTCAAGGAAGTGATCCCGAGCGAGTTTCACAAGGAAGTAGCTCTTGAGAACATGACCTGGACTCCGGAATTCACCGTCCGTAAGAGCGTGTTCGGTGGAGTTCGCGCACGTGGACTTCTCGTGACCACGCCGCGAAAGGTCTTGATCGAAGACAACCTCTTCCAGTCAAGTGGGTCAGCGATATTGATCAGTGGAGACACGCACTATTGGTACGAATCGGGCGCGGTTCATGATGTCACGATTCGTCGAAACAAGTTTGATAACTGCCTCACGAGCAACTATCAGTTTTGTGATGGCGTCATCTCAATCCAGCCTGTAGTTCCAAAGCCAGGGGCACCTTTCCACTCAAACATTGCAATCGTAGACAACGATTTCTCTGTCTTCGATCGCCCGATCCTCTACGCGCTTTCCGTGGACAAGCTCAAGTTCACCGGAAATCGGATTCGAGTCTCGCATAATTTCCCCGCGTGGAATCAAGCCAAACCTGGCATCTCACTCATCGAATGCACCAATGTGACGGTGTCGCAAAATCGTGTCGATGCGAACGCCCCGTGCACGGGGGTTGTGATCAAAGGCGGAATGGGTTTTGACATTGACTGGATGGGCGAGCGAAGGAAGTGAGTTGCAAGGTCGGGCGTGGGTAGGCTAAGTTCAGATGATTAACTTCGTTCTTGTCGGCTATGCCCTGCTCATGATCGGAATGGGAATTGAGGCCGCTTCGAAATCGATGATCTCGCTCATTGCGGGTGCCGCAATTGGGCTGTTGATGATCGCCTCAGTCGTGCTCTACGGCAAAAACCCTCGTGCAGGGCGGATCATGAGTGTCGTGGTTGCTTTGATTCCTCTCGGAAGATTCTTGCCGAAGTTCATCAAAGAGGGCGCGATTTGGCCGGCTGGACTCGCGGTGATCGCCTCAGTTGGCGTGATCATCATGCTGGTCTCGGCTCACTTCATTGCCATGAGCAAACGGTCTCTGTAATCGAGAACCCTCGTGGCTGGCAATGACGAGTGCGAGCAGAATCATTGCTGACCCGACTCCCATCTCAAAGGTGAATCGCTCATGCCGCAACCAAATCGCGAGCACCGTCGAGACGATCGGCTGGATCAAGAGCGTGACGACCATGAAACTCAGGGGCGCACGCTCTGCCACGACATACCAAAGGCCAAAACAGAGAAGCCCGCTGATGAGAACCAGATAGCTGAGGGCAGCAAAGGCTGGCCAACTCCAGGTTGACGGCCAAATCAGCGGAAGGTTCTCGCCAAGCAGGTACGGAGCGAGGAGGAAAGTCACGACTCCGCCCGTGATCTGCCCAGCGAGGATGGTCAAGCCGGAACTTTTCCGCACAAGCCTCATCGCAAAGACTCCTCCGAGACACTCGATCATGGTTCCAATCATGTAGAGCAGATTCGACGTCGTATCGGAAGCGCCGGCAGTAGGAAGTGCAAAACCGACGACCACGACATAGGCTCCGATGCTTCCGGCGATGAGGGCGACCCCGCGAGTCCACGCGAATTTTTCGCGCAGGAAGATGAGCGCAAACAGGGCAGTCCAGCAAGGTGCAGTCGCGTTCAACACCGCGCCGACGACGGTTGAGGTCTTCCCCAGCGCGGTGTAGTAGAGCACGTGAGCAGGGGCGAAGAAAAAGATTCCGATGCAGAATGCAAGAAAGCCGTCAATTCTGGAGGGCGTCTTCGCGCGGACGAGGTTGCGAAAGGCAGGGATGCGCAAGATCACGTTGATCAAAACTGCCAGAATTCCCCACCGAGTCAGAGCGATTGCACCCGCACTCATCCCGGCGTCTCTTGCCATCGTAACGAAAATGTTGACCGGCGACCAGAGGAAGCTCAGCCCAACGAGAGTCCAAAAAATGGCGCGCTGTTCTTTCCGGGCGAGGTCGAATCGACTCGCCGTGGCTATGAGGCGTCCCAGACGAAGGGCAACTGCACCACCTCCGCCTCTACTCGTTGGTCTTCAGAATGCACGATGACCATTTCACCCGGAATTGCAGATTCGTTGCGAAGGGTTGCCGTCGCAATAGGACCGAAGCGCGGTGAGATCACGGCAGAGGTGACTTGACCGGCATCATCGCGGCTGGTGTGCGATACGGCAGATCCCGCTTGAACGGGCTTGCTACACTTGAGACCGACCCAGGATCGGTTTGTGTGGCCCCGGCTGTGGATGCGCATCAACACCTCTTGACCCGTGTAGCATCCCTTGTTGTAACTAACGGTGGCCGACTCAAAGGCTGGGCCGAGTTCGGGTGGAAGGGTTTTTGGACCGTAGTCAAGGCCGCTAATGGGCGTGCCCTGTTCAATTCGCATGATCTCCCACGCTGGCGCGGAAACTCGGAAGGGGAGGTCGACTGCTTGGTCGGACCAGACATCGTATCCGTGAGAAGAAAGCCGGGGCGCAGGCAATATCCAGCCCGAGGGAATCTGTTGCATCGACGAAGGACTGAGACCCTCACCTTGAACCGAAATGCACCGAAGCCCATCCACGCGAGACGCAACAACGTCCTCCATGATTACGGTAAGTGCAAGGCGACTTTCAAAGTCGGGCTCGCCTCCGGTCGGAAACGAAACAAGATAGTCTTGTCCAAATCGATAGCATCGTCCGACGAGCTGAATCTGTCCGGTCGGCAAGCACAAACAGAACTCAGTCCATTCACCAGGCTGGAGTTTGAGAATGTCTTGCGTCACCTGCCCGTGAAGCCAAGAGCCAACATCTTCGCCAGAAAGCACATAGAGCGACTCCCCTGACAGTTCAAGGGAACCAGAGGTCGTGCGAAGACGTTCATAATCCGCAAGAACCTCTCTAGAATGGGCTTGGTTTGGCTGCATAAGATGTTCAATGATTCCTACGTAGAGCAAGGTGTAGAGATTATCTAATGGCCAACCCATTGTTGTTGATCGGACTGTTCGGGGCGTATCTCTTTGGTCGTGGAGAGGTGGCTCGGTTCGAGGCAGACTCCGCTCGCGACATCAAGGCAACTCTAGGCGGGAGATCGACCGATGTCGTGATCAAGTCCAGCCTCGGTCCAGAAGCAGTCTTTGGAGACATCGCTCAAGTTTCGATCAAGGCTAATGGCTTTACGACCGAAGGGCTCCCACTCTTTACCGAACCAAATCGGCCAAAGACCGGCTGGGTTCGAGCCCTCCACCTAGAGCTGACCGACTTCTCCTTGCGAGGTCTGCGTGTTGAATCACTGATCGCGGACATTCAGGATTCTGCTTTTGACCTTGGGCTTGCGATGAGTAGAAGGAAAATAAGGCTTAGTCGGTCCGGATCCGGTCCTGGCCAAGTCGTCTTGCTCGCGAACGATCTTGAGAAGTTCATCCTCAAGAAGTTTCGAGAAGTGAAGCGGTGTACCTTCAAGGTCGAAAAGGACAAAATTTGGATCGAGGGCTATGGTGAGTTCCTGATCTTTCAGACAGCC
>JBBRHU010000062.1:0-12388 GCA_038222255.1 Fimbriimonadales bacterium
TCTTCATCGAGGCCACGAGCCGCCAACACCAATCTCGCTCCTTCTCATTAATTTCGTTGATCGGCTGCCGAGGACCGGGCTCGATGTGTCCGTGGAACCTCACCATGTTTACGCCGCGCTTCGCCAGCCACCGAGCGTGTCGATCGAGGTCTGGCTCGGTCTGTCGTCCGAGCGGCCGTGGTGCGAATGGAACATCTCTGCCCACACCTGTGTTCACTGCCCAAAAGCGAACCGTCTTCCCATCCCCGGTCAAGAAGTTTCCGTCGGCATCAGTTCGAACAAACCCAGATTCTCCAGCGACCTTTTCGTTCATCCATCGAAGGTCGAGCAGAGCATCCGACCGAAAGTCATCTTTCGCCGGGTTGAAAGCCCATGTCTTGGCTGGGTTCCACGGCTCTGACTCCGGACCTTGTGCCCCACCCGTCAACATTGAGAGAAGAAGAAGACTAATCATGTGGATCTCTGATTAACATGTTAACTCAAGAACTCGAGTGACGCAAGTTTGTTTGCCATCCTCCTGCCCGAACTGTTGAAGCGAGACGACCCGGCGAGCTACCGCTGCCTGCACTCTCGCAACGAGTTCTGTGCTAGAACATGCTTAGCCATGTACCTCGGACTCATCGCCACGGCCGCAGGACTAATAGAGGTGAATGGTGCTTGCCTTCGAGTTGCGCTTCCCAAGATCGGTGCCGCCTATGGTCTCGAACTCGAGTGCTCACCAAAGGTTGGAAACGAGTTCATCGTCGTTCGGTTTGACCGAGTATTGCAGGCTGATGCGCTGACTCGAATTTCCAAAACTTTCGAGGCGACTTGGCAAAAGATGCCGTCTGGCAAGCTCCGGCTAGTCCGAACTCCCGAGCAAGATCGCTTGCGGCGGTTGCGAGACCAAAAACTGCGAATCAAGGAGTTGCGAGATGCGATCGAGGATGTCACGAAGGTCGATCGATCCCCGTGGCCAGCTGCGCGAGCAGACGAGTTGATCAATGAAATCCGGGCCAAGCTCTCGAAATTTACCCCCGAGGTTGTGAACAAAATATCCGACTACGAAAGAGGTCTCCCCCTTGCAATGGCGACAAGATCGGCTCTCTCTCTAATTTCAAATTCGGACCTTTCGGATCTTGAACCCCCAAAGCGAATTGTGTGGGCGTCTCGACCGACCGCTCTTCAGCACGGTCTAGCGCCTCATCCACTTCGAATTTTCAACGAAGCGATCAGCGCGACAAAATTGTGGAGGCAATTGCTGAGAGACAGCAGCATCAGCCGTCCAATCGTGGAAGGCAGTGCATATCCGATTCAGATGCTGGATGAGCTCACTGAGCCCTTCCATGAAGTCAAAAAAGTGACACTCTCGCTCGAAGTTCCGGACCCGCTGTTTTCGTCTGGCGACGTAGCAACGCTTCAGCTTTGGGATGATAACCAATTTATTGTGAAGGATTACAGGCAGCAGTTGAGGACGCCCACGCCGTCGGCCAAGCTGCCTACGTTTCCTGAGTTCAAGTTCAGGGTGGAGCTCGACCAGTTCCAGCAACAACTGATCAAGGTTCCTCAATTCGGTACCCCAACGGTTCCTCAAAATCGATCGGATATCGTTGGACAGCCAACCAAATTTGAGCCCCTCTCGCTTCTGACCGGACCGCTCCTGGTCCAGTGGGCTACAAAGGGAAAGCTGAACCTTGTCGCGAATCTCTCTGATGCTGTCGCCTTCTCGGGCATTCGCCAGTCTTCTCTGCCCGGATCAAACTTTTTGGTCGACTACTTCCACTCTCGGGTTAGCGCGGAAGTTGACGGTCATTGGGTGAGTGTTCGCCCCAAGTTCTCTTCAGAATCTGAAAACTCATGCGATAGGGCGGTGCTGCAGGAATATCTCAAAGAGATTAGAGCAAAGGTTCCCTCGCTTGCAACTCTTGCACGAATCATTGCAAAGCTGCCGCCAAATTCAAAGAACGCGTTGCCCTTTTTCTGGGAATCGCTCTTGACGGGATCGAGCCAGATTGTGAATTTGAGCAATCCACTTTTCCGGTTCTACGGTTCGCTGTCGCGGGAGCAGCGACTCGCGACGGATGGTGCCGGTCTAGGACTGCAGCGCCTAAGTCAGTCACAGACATCTGACCTCCAGAAGATCCTCCTCAACGAAAGAGATCGAGTGCGAATAGAAATGTATCCTGGCTTTGACCAGGGGAAGCTCCAACTTGATCCAACGGAGCTACTTGCAAATGGGTTTCCGTTGGTTACAAACCTGACCGCCAAGCTGGATGACGGGTGGCGTGTCATCCCTAGCTCCCGCCCTGACGGAACCTACACGACCGACCGGGGTTGGAGCCCTGAAATTGTCGCATGGACGATCTACCAAGTGGAGAAAAGCCCGACGGGAGCCGAAAGGTTAGGCAACCCTCGTAGCGGTAACTTCTCCATGTTCCTCCAGACGACTCTGCGCCTGATTCTCACGTTGAGCGGCGACCTACTTGCCCGCGCCGAGGTTGGACTAGAGTCTCAGCACCGGCCCTCCGTGCCGTACGCCGAGCTTCCCGAGTTCTTTCGCAAGCAGGTGGAGGTGGAATTGGAAAGGTTCAAAAAGAATCCACCTCGCGGTGATGGGATATTCTCAGGCTAATGGTCACCGACGATCAGATCGCCTTTTACCGAGTTAACGGCTTCGTACATATTCCTAGTCTGCTTTCGACTGAGGAAGCCCTGCAATTCCGCGAGATCGCGCTAAAGCATGCTGTCGATTTCCCTCCGCTCGCGGACTCTCAGATCTTTGATCAGCACGTCAACACTTGGACGCTCAACCCAGAAATGGCGAGGCTCACCTTTCACCCCAAGATTGCCTCTGCCGCGAAGGAACTAGCAGGCGTTGCGCTGCGCTACTGGCACGACCAGATCTTAATTAAGCGTAGGCACAACAACGTAGCGACAGAGTTTCATCAAGACCAACCCTACTGGCCTCACCTGGAAAGCCCAAATCCGATTTCGTGCTGGATCGCGCTTGGTGACGTTCCGGTCGAGCGAGGCTGCATGACTTTCCTTCCTGGCTCTCAGTCCAGAACAGACCTCTCCATGCAGAACCTGAGCGATTCGAATAGCTTGTTCAATATCTGCCCAGAGTTCACGTGGTCGCCCCGAATGACCGTGCCCCTACGTGCTGGAGATGTCACTTTTCACCACGGAAGGTGCGCACACATGGCAACGCCAAACTTCACGAACGAAGATCGCGTTGCCCACGTGGTGATCTTCATGGACGCTGCGACGCGGTATTCCGGGCAAGGGCACGTTGTTACCGATCCGTTAGGGCTGACCAAGGACGCCGTAATCGAGGGAGATCTTTTTCCGCTGGCATAAAGATCGACTGCAGAGTTGGGTCCTCTGTCGAGTCTCCTCCTCTGCATTGCATGGGCATCCCAACCGTGCAACCGATCGCACGTCTACTCGGCAATCTTCGCCGTGCGGACCATTCGATCGAAGTGCTTTGCCATTTCACTCTCTGCCGATTTAGTTGGAATTCTGACGTTCAGGGCTAAAACCTTGCCACTCTTGGCCTTAAGGAGCACGTAGCGCCGTTTCGCGAATCCCTTGTCATCTAATATTGAGAAGGTGCATGCTTCGTAACCTTGAGCAGTCTTCTCAATTTTGAAGGGCGTTGCCTTTCCTTTCTCTTCACGCATGATGAAGAACATTGAGGTCTTGTAGAGTTCATCCCAGGTTGCTTTGCTCGGGCCGGCTGTCATCGTGCCCATCCCACCTTCAGACTTCGGAGAATCCATCTTCCGTGCACCCCAGGGAGTTTCTGCACCGCAGTTCCAACCCTTCGGAAGCTCAACGGTATATGTTCCAGTTTCCACCCGCACATAACCATCCTTTAGATCAACCATCTTTGCGTCTTTCTGGGCATACGCACTACACCCGACGACAACACCAACGCTTATCAACACTTTCTTCCAAAACATAGCCATTACTACGTCAGGTGAAAACATATCAGCGTCACGTGATGGATTAATTCGAAGAGTTATCGCGGAGAAGGGTGCTCATAAGCGGGGCAGACGAGTTGCAAAATTCTCGCAAGCTCGGAACAGTCTGATTCAGATAGCACTGACATCGCTTCTTCAATACGTTGAAGATGGGGTGGATACACTCTGTCGAACATTTCTTGACCCGACGGTGTGAGACGAATCACCGAGAGGCGCCGATCTTCGGGATCCTTCAGGCGCTCAACGTACCCAGCCTTCTCGAGGTTATCGACGACCATCGTGACATTGCCTCCGGTCTTGAGGAGGTAGGTGGCGATATCCTTCTGAGGCATCGAACCGCGAAAGCGTAATGCCTTGAGGGTAGAGAATTGCGTGGGGGTAAGCCCTTCGACAAGAAGGCCGCGGCTTACATCGCCGTGGAGCACTTCGGCACTACGCACCAGCCACACGTATGCCTCGACCTGAACTGACCGTGCGGGAGCGTTTTGGAGGGTGCTGGACACACGAGTGTTGTACCAACTTTACGCTAACGAACGATAGTCGCCCTGCCGAGTGGTCCACCCTTGACTATCAAAATATTCGAGCACCGGGATCAGAAACTTACGCGAAGTAGCAAACAGCTTCTTTGCGTCGGCGAGAGTGAACGGACGGTTCCCGAACGCCTCCTGGACACAATTTCGCATGTTTTCAAGCTGTCGTTTTGAATACCAGATCCCCTCAGCAACGTTATGAATCAGCCCCGATTCTTGGCCAAGCCTGAGCATCTCGTCTGCTGCCTGCACCGGTGAACCAACCGCCTTCGCAAGGTCGGAGACATAAACCACATTTACGGGCTGCTTCTCAAGCTCCGCAATAAGCCGGTCCAAAAAGTCAACCTGACGTGGGGTCAGGGTCAGTTGGAATGTCGCGAGTTTCACCCCGGCGCCTTGTGGAACCACGAGGCCCTGGTCGGCAAGGTACTGAACCCAGCGATCTAGCGGCTTACCCGTCAGTTCGAGTCCCGCGATTAGGGCGACGTCCGCTTTTGGTGGATAGGCAATGGTGGGGGCACGGTCGTGAAACTCCTGCAGGGCGACCAAGAATTTTTCTTTGGCGATAGCGATGCCTGGAGGAGAGATCCAGTGCCCGGCAAAGCTTCTAATCTTGCCTTCCTCTTGGAGCCGATCTAGCACGTCTCCCAGTTCTTGTGGGGTCTTCTTTAGCTTCCGACACAGCACGTCCGTTGACTTGCCTCCTGGCTCCCCTCCAACTAAGGCGATGATAGATTCGCTCAGCAAGTCAACTTCGTTATTCATAGTTACCGATCAAGTGCGGTGTAGCACTTCACTTCAATCTCGCCGTCTTTGCAAATCCAGAGGTGAAACTCGCCCTCTGTGGTCGCGGCACCGTAGTTCCCTTCCTTATCAAGCGCGAGGACTACGCAAGGAATCTTTGTCGAGTTCAACTGCCTTCGGATCATGTGGCGAATCACAGCTTCGCAGGCTTCCTGGGGAGACATCCCATTTCGCATGAACTCCACCACTCGGAACGAGGCGCACGCCTTCCAGAGTTCTTCACCCCACCCAGTGGCCCCCGCCGCACCCACTTCGTCGTCTGCGTAGATTCCAGCCCCAACAATCGGTGAGTCTCCGACTCGACCGGGAAGTTTCCAGGAAAGTCCGCTCGTGCTGCTCGCCGAAACGAGGTTCCCATCTTGCAACCCTATCATCGTTACCGTATCGGTGTCAGGATGCTCATTTGTGGTGTGGAAGTAGCGGTCATCAAACAGGCCTGTCTTCCACTCGTCGTAGTGCCGAATGTTCTCCGCTGTCATCAAGTTCTGCGGTTGCATGCCTTGCTGAATCGCAAACTGCCTTGCCTTATCGCCCGCGAGCATGACATGAGGAGTCCGCTCCATGACCATCCGCGCGACCTTGATTGCGGGCAAGATTCCTCTCATCGCACAAACCGCCCCTGCGCTCAAATCGCGACCATCCATGATGGAAGCATCAAGCTCAAGTTCACCTTCCGAGTTCGGCAAACTTCCACGGCCAATCGCGAGCAATGTCGGATCTTCCTCGCACGCAGTCAGCCCCGCTTCTAACGAAGATCGAAGGTCGGAACCCGACTGATGAGCTTTCCAAGCGGCGTCAATACCGACTTTGCCTGGCTCTTTCCAAGTAGCAAGAAACGTAGTCATCGGAGAATCTTCAACGTACCCTGATTGATGTGAGATCTCAACTAAGACTGAGTCTGGATGGGGTCTTCGGCTGGCTGGCTTGAAGGATTCTCGTATAGCCACAGGCACAGAATTGATCCTTGCTCCTGGACAGCAATTAAGCAGCCAAAGCTGAAAACAATCGAAGTTCATTCCGCTAATTGAATTCGCCGGTTTCCATCGTAGAATAGGTCGTGCTGTCTGCGCTTACACTTTTTGTGGCCATTTCACAGGCCAATCGGCCGATTTTGCTAGATGTTCCCGCCGGACGGCTGGACTCGGTTCTTGCCCAGTTTTCGAGCGTTGCCGGGGAGACTCTCACTGCCGACAAAGCCTTCTCGCAAACGGTAGTTTCCATCCACCTTGAAAGCGCGAGCATCACAGATGCGAAGGCAAAACTTGCGGAGGTATTGGGTGGCCACTGGGGACCAGATGGAAAGCTCGTCCGTTCGGAAGACGAGCTCAAAGCACTCAAAAAACGAGAGACTGATTATCTCTTGAGCTGTGCAGAACACACGATCATGAGTTTTAAGAAGCTCGTCAAAACGCTTCCAACTTGGACAGACAAATACCTCGCCGACTATCAGAAAATGACGGCGGATTACGAGAAGAAAGTTGCGACGGCGAAGGAAGATCAGAACATCCAAGATCCGCTTTGGAAAGTCATTCCACCCGTTCGAGCCGAACTGATCAGATTTGTCGCGAAGCTCAGCCCCCGAGACCTCCTTGCACAAATGGACCGGGGACGTCTTGTGCTGAGTTCCCAGCCAACCCCATTACAATCTGCAATGCCGGGCACCTTGCGAACGAGCATTACGCAAGCGCTCCAACTAGAAGCCAAAATTGCAAAGATCATCCTCGGACCTGGTGCTCGTTCAGAAAATAGAGAACCATTCTCGTCGTTCCCCCTGGGCGCAGGTTATCTCGATTTTTCCACACTGGGAAAGTTCAACCTTGCTATCCGAATCGATCCAACCTTGCTCGATATTGACCTTGGCCTGACCATAGGCGACCAGACAGGGCTGATTGTGCACAACGAGCAAGTGGATAGAAATTACCTCGACAGGCTGGAAGCTGGCGATATGGTGGAAGAAGATGCTGCCCCGGTCAAGGCTGCGGCGCCTGCTGGGTCAGCGGTCCAGTTGAGTGACCTTGAAAAATTCGACCCTCTTGAGCTTTCGCCAGCGAAGCAAATCCGATCCATCTGCACAAAACAAAAGGTGAACTCGATCATGGTGCTTGGCGACGATGCGTACACGATCGTCGGCGAGAAGACCTCGTCGGCGGCGGAGCTTGAAGAGGATATGGACGGCTCCAGTCACGAGTACGCGCTTAAGAATGGTTGGCTCACCGTTGCTCCATTTTTGCCTCTACGAAACGAAAAGGTCAGAGCCGATCGCCCCACCTTGCTTGCCTATTTGCGCATGCAACGAACTCAAACAGAGCGGAAGATACTCGAGATATCCCGGCTTGCCGCAAAACTGCCCTACCCAGAAGAAAACAGCCTTGTCCAAGACCTGAGCACAGACGTTTCCAGTAACGACTTTGATGGTTTGACCTGGCCCGTCATGAAAGTCATCGGCTCGCTCACCGAAGCTCAGTATTCAGTAGCTTCTACAGGAGGGGGGATTCTGATGAGGGCTCTGACTTCGACACAACGTGCCCTTGTCACAAAGTGGGTCTTTATCCAAGACGAATTTTCCTCCCTTGAGCAGTCCACTGATCCGAGGCCAGCTTGGTTCCCGAAAGAGGCAGAAGACTTAGAGGAAACCATCTTCAGCGATCCGACCGAAAGACTTCCGAACGGAATTGCCGACGATGCCCTCATCAGCCTTACTCTCACATCCGAGTCGGGTGTGAGTCGGCCCAAAACAGGTCGCCAAGAATCAGACGATGAAGATCCTCTCTACAGATTCATGTCGGCTCGTGTCGTGGCGAGTGATCGTTTGAGATTCTTGAAGCCTGACCTTTTCCCTAGCGCTCGCAAATCTGTCCTTGAGTACGGTGCACTCCAAGAATCGAAGAGAGCAACTCTCGGCATCGTCATTCAGTTGGAACAAGGATTGAAAATGCAAGAAGAGGCGAGCAACTCGCTGCCGGCCTCTTCGCAGTACCTAAGGTACGAAGACCTTCCCGCCGCGTTTCGAAATGAGGTTGAAGCCCAAATGAAGTCACTTGAGGCCCTAATCCGATCAAGAAAGAACGGTGGCGGATAATGCCAAAAGAAAACGTAACCATTGAACTGAATCAGCCGTAAAATGCAGTTGTCATGTTGGTCATTTCTTCGCTAGCCATCACGTTGCTCGCCCCGGCTCGGATTTACCAACAGGCGACTGTACAAATCACGGGCAAATCCTTGGAACTGGCGCTCCCGGAGATTGGAAATGTCTTCCAGACAAAGCTGTCCGCCAGCCCAAGCACTGCCAGGGACGTCATCGTGATGGCAGTCAAGGATGCTTCGCTCAAGGACGTCATGGCTCATATTTCCACCGCGTTTGAGGCGACGTGGAGGGAAACGAGTACTGGCTACATGCTCGTCAGGACGGCTGACCAGGTCCGCGACCAGCGTAAACGTGAACTCGCTACGCGAGCGAAAACCATCTCCCTCGGGTTAGAAGCAAAGCGCAAGGAACTCGAGAAGTTCCCAGTGTGGGACGAGAAAGAAGCGGACAAGATGATCAAGGAATATCAATCCCTGGTCCGAACCTTTAACCCAAATGACCAGCGAAGTTCGTTCTGGCAAAAGGCCAACGAACTTCAGAAGCGCTCACCGCTCGCGCGCGCTTTAAGCCAGCTCATCTCCTATTTTGATGCCAACGAACTCGCGCAAATTGGATCTGACTCCGCAATGGTTTGGTCCAGCCAGCCAACGAGAATGCAGCGACCGCTCCCGCAACGAGTTGTCCAAGCCATTGGCAACGCTGTAGCGATTGAAAAGCAGTGGAGACAGAAGATCAGCGCTGCTGGGCTCTCAGCTCCGCAGGTCGGGAATACCACCTACTACTTACCGGGGATTTCCGATTCAAACGATTCGCTTGACGAAGCTCAGAAGGTTAACATTCGAGTCCGAAACAGCCAGATGACCGGCGGAATGCAAGTTCAGGTAACCATTCTTAGCAGTGAGAAGGCCGAGTTACAGTCAACGTACGACTACCTGAATCGTGGCTTTGCACCCGACCTTTTTGAAAGCAAGAAGCCCAAAGAGGGCGAGATACTGTTGGAACTTCAAGGTTTTGAAAAGGCTTGTGCCGAAGCATTCCAGCCGATGCAGCAACAAATCAAGAAGATTGAACCGCAATTCCTCGACCTGCTCTTGAATCCAGTTCAGAACGACCCGCTTGGGTTGCTCGGCGGTCCCCTCCTGATCCAATACGCAGCGAAGACAAAGCAAAACCTGGTGGCCCATGTTTCGGATATGGCGGTCTTAACTTTCTTGGGCCAGACAAAAATTCCCCTCTCACAATTTGAAACCCGATTCAGCGCCCTTCTCCACTCCATAAGTTCAAAGGACGGTTGGCTGGAAGTGCAGCCAACGATGGCAATCGAAGACCGAGAAAACCGTGTGGATCGAAAGGCACTCGCGAGGTACGTCCAAAAGACTATCGGGCCATCATTCCCCCTCGAGGAGCGCTCGACCATACTCGCACAACTGCCGCTGCCCAACTCAAACGTCTTGCCCGCAGTCTGGGAGATGTTGGCGCTCGGAAAAATGAGTCCACAGGTGGATGCTTCACGGATTGTCAGATTCTACGGAATGCTCGCCCCAAATCAACGACTCGCGATGAAGAACGCCCAGCTCCAAGCTCGCAACCTTCAGCCAAACCAACTGGCAGAACTGGAAAAGGTCGTCTACGGAGGCGACGGGCGAATTTCAATTACAAGAGAAGCGCCAAAAGCGATGAAGCCAGGTCGAGCATTTAACCCTACAAGCGACCCAACCGAAGTTTTGCCGAACGGCATTCCAGCCGACGCACTGCTCAAGGTGAACATCACCGAAGAAACAGTTGCGATCCCAATTCGCACCGGCGGGCAGCCAGGCTATTACGAGAATCCTGCGGGAACGAACGCCAGTACCCTTGCGTGGAACGTTGTGGAACAGGAGCGGGGGATCAACAACAATACTTTCCGAGGCACGCTATCCACCGAGAAGATCAACGTCTCCCAGAGATTGAACTATCAATTCATCATCGAGCTTGGACCTGGGATCTCCATGAACACCACCAGCTACGACCTGGTTGGCCAGATCCGAACGGTGTCCTACTCCGAACTCCCGGAGGCCTTCAAAACAGAATACGAACGAAATCTCAAGAGTTACCGGGCGATGCGAATTGATGATAGCGGCACTGTACGAGGGGTCATTCCGCCCCAGCCATAGCTGGATCGTATTCGCTACGCGTTGGCTGTCCACCGCCGTGCCTTGTCGCTTTTTGCGCCGACGCCTTAGGCCGTCCGTGCCTCATTTCTTCGAGGCGAACAGCTCGGCAAAACCAACTCTCCGAACGGCGTGATTTCCCTGAGAAGTGCACGAAAACGATCGCAGCATCAACACCAACCAGTATCGGGGGACGCTTGTTTTAGACAAAATCAGAGTCGCGAATCGGCGCAATTATCATTTCTCGATATTGCTAGCCTCAAATATTAGCGCAACTGAAACGGTCTACGACTTTCCCAAAAAGCCCAAAACTATCACCTTTAACGAACTTCCTCCGAAGTTCAAGGAAGAGTACGAACGCCAGCTCCACTCTTTCCGGGCGATGAGGGTTGGAGAAGACAATGGCAACACCCGCCGAGTGATTCCACCGCTACCCTGACCGCAAAAAAGAAAGAGCCACCCCTAGCAAATTGCTAGAGGTGGCTCATTCTCCGGTCCGAAGAATTTGACTTACCTCGGAGGGGCGATTACCGGAATTCGTCCGGAGGTGTTTAGATACTTCCAAACGTCAGCGGCACCAGGAATCTGTCTGCCTTCGAGGCCTGGCTTATCTAGTTGACCAGCCCGCAGGTTTGACTTTTGAGCAAGGTCGAGGTCTTGAAGCTGCACGCGGCGTGCTTCCTCGGACGTCGAAGCAATTCCCTTTGCTCGTGCCGCATAAGCAGCCGCCCTTAAATAATGAGCAGCAGGATTTTCTGGTTCAGCTCGGACAGCCGCGTCGGCGTACCGGACGGCTTCGCCGGGCTTCTTCATGAAGATGTACGTGGTGGCGAGACCGGCAAGCGCGTGACCCGATTCTGGTCGAGCCTCAATTGCGATCTCGAAGTACGATTTCGCAACTTCAAGCTGAGCGTCGCTCTCTGCACCCTTGAGTCGCTGAGCGAAGAAAAGCGACTGGTTTGCGCTTTCGATGTAGATGTCTGGGCTAGCGGGCTCGGCAAGAACTGCGTTTCGGAAGGCATCCTCGCCTTGCGGATAGTTCTTCATCTTGTTGTTCAGCGCCATCAAGTAGTAGCTCGTTTCGAATCGCTGAGCCTTATCCTTGAGGAGGTTGGTTGCGATTTGCGAGAGTGAACTATCCTTGCCTTGCTTGAGGGCTAGGAACGCTTCTGCAGTTGAAACGGCGAGGCTACCGGCTTCTGAAACAAGACCTTCTCGAATCGACTTAGTGGCGTCTGCATAGCTGCCCATCTCGGTTTCGTAAACGGCCTTGAGGGCAAAGCTGTAGGCATCAAGTGCCCCGTTTTTCGCGAGCTTTCCGAGGACGGTGCCAGCATCCATGGGTCGGCCCGTTCGGATGTAAGCATACGCGAGTCGATTGACGGCCGCGATATCGTCTTGGTGGACTTCTACGTAAGGAGTAAGTTCCTGGATTACAAGCGAATATCGATTTGCCTTGAGGCAAGCCTCAGCATAAGCACTCCGCGTCGCTCCAGTTGGCTTTCCGGCTCGGTCAACCAACAGGTCGAGGCTCTTTCGTCGAGCGGCGACTGCGGCCTTGTAGGCAGAAGCGATGGTCTTCAGAGCTTCTGCCCCGTTTGCTCCCCGACTGGTAACTCGGAATGCGCGTTGAATGTTGATCGCAGCCAGTGCGTCAAATCCTTCTGCAAAGTTCGGATCCTGGGCAACCGCGTCTTCGGCGAATTTCTGCGCCTTGTCAAAGATTTTAAGGTTGTAATTCCCACGTGCAAGCAGCAGCCTGCCCTTGTTGGACATCGGATCGATCTTCATGATGATCCGACCTTCCTGAATGGCTTCCTCGCTTTTGCCATCCTGGAGGGCTGTAATGCCTTT
>JBBRHU010000063.1:0-12023 GCA_038222255.1 Fimbriimonadales bacterium
GGAAGCTTGCCGACTTTGATCGGATCCTTTTCCACGACTGCCGTCACATCGCGAGTCTGTTGGGTCAGACCACGGATCGTCTGCGCCATGTTCGTGCTGAAATTAAACTGGTAGCCATCGAACTGCCGTTGATAGTTTGCCGATCCAAAAATGCTCCGCATCCCTGGGGTGTCGATGGTTGCAAACGCAGTGCTACGATCGTCAATCCGCAGGTATTGGCGGATATTAAAGCTCCAGTCGTTTCGACCGATACCGCTCAAGGTGAGACCACCGTCCATCTGGTCTCCCTTGTTCCACTTGAGTTCGTAGTCGATGAACGCGCCCCGGTTGGCATTCACGCCTCGACCAAATGATTCGCCGGTTCTGAAGCGGAATGCGCTGGTTAGGCCAGGTCGGAGGGAGAGGTAGTAAGGATAGTTGATGTTAACGCTGTTGTTGTTAACGTTCAGGATGTCTTCCATGATCATCGGGCCGCTTTGCCCCGAGACGTTCACCTGGAAAAGGGGCATGCGCATGACTGTGCGCCCAGCCACGACTAACTCAGCCTTTTGGAACTGGATGTTCCGATTGGGGAAAATGACGGCCTTTTTTGCGTTGACAGTTGAAGGAGATGCACCCAGATCTTCGAACTTGAAGAGCGGCTGGACATTCTTCATCGAGACGGGTTCGATGTCGAGACCACGAACTGAGACCAGTGAAAGCCGAGTTTCAGGCTTGGACACTTCGAAGGTGCCGTCGTCCTTAGCGGTGAGGCCGACTAGTCTTCCGCCCCGCATTCCGAGGATATCTGGTCGGTAGGCTGCGACGACCGCAGTGCCGAAGCCCTTGCGCTGATTCAGCTTCAGGTAGAGCTCTGAAAACTCCTGCTCCTTACCCCGGTAGCGAACCTTCGCCCTCCGTGCCCGCAGATCGTAGTTCGTGGTGTTGATCTGGACATCGTCGCACAGGATCTGGTAGTCGCGATAGCGAATCGACACGCCGCCCTTCGTTCCTGCGGCTCCAACGATTCGAGAGTCGGCCGTGTACTGCATGTACCCCGAGGCTACAACCTCGATGTACTCCTGGGCCGTGCTAAGCATGCTGCGATCGCCGACGAACTCAAATTCAAGGAGCGCTGGAATGCTCGCCGAATCGAGCGACGAAACGGTGATCTTGGCGATGCCTGGAATGCCGCCAGAGACAAGGACGGCGCGTGCGAGGCCGTTGACCGTCGTTGCAATATTGTCTCGGAAAGTCCCAAGAGTGGAATTGAAAACAACTCTGGTGCCGTCAGGAACGGCCTTTCCGTTGGATTGGCGGATTTCCGCCGAAATTGTTGTAGTTGACCTTCCGTCTGCGACTGAAATCGTGGGAAAGGCGGTGAGCCGAATCGCAGACTCGTCTGCACGAACCACTGCGGGGGCGATGACTATCGCTAGTCCGAGTGCAGAGCGGTTGAAGCGATTCATAGAGATAAAAAGGGGGCCAAACCCAAGAGGCTTGACCCCAGTCGTGTTTCGTTACGGAATGGTTACGAGCAGTCTGAACTGCTTCGTGCTATTTGCGGTGGCATTGAACGTGTAGTTCGATGCTGTTCGCATGTTGATGGTTCGGTTGGTTCCAACTTCGATCAATCGAACTTGGACGCCCTTCGGAAGTGATCCGAAACCTGGCCACGACAGCTTAACAGGTCCGGCGGCCCGGTTGGCAACCGACAGATCGTAGTTCGACATTCCTTTCTTTCCGGTGATCAGCTGGCTCAGCTTATCGATCGGCTTCGTGCCAGCAACGATGGTCGTGCTGATCGCGTTGCTCGTCGGAGCGATTGGTGCCTTCTGGATTCGGCCGAGTCGAATGGATTCATTCTTGTTGGAGAAGCCCAGGAAGGTGTTCGTGTCCGAAACGCCAGTTCGAGTATTCGTGCTGACGATCTGGAGCTTCCAATCCGTGCCTACGCTTTGAATACCGCCCGTTCCAAGGGGAACGAATGGTTCGTAGACTGGCGGGAAGCTGAGAGTAACGTCGGAGCTGCTTGGAACGAAGATCCAGTAGCCCTTGTTTGGCTCGATTGGGTCGCTCAGATTGCTCGAGTAGATGTATCGCTGAGTAAGCGGATCCCAGGATGCAATTGCTCCCGAGATGACACCTTGCGACACGAGATCTTGGAACGTGTAAGACCGTCGCGGGTCAGCATCGCTGACGCCAACGATTTGGCCAAGCGGAATCGAGAAGTGGTATGGGTTCGCGATGAGGTTCCATGCGCCACCAGGTCCACCCTTGAGCTTGATCAACGGCGCGCCGATTGCGAGGTCTCCAGGAACTGCAGGGCCGCCTTGTAGAGCGATGTTGCCGAGGTCCGGTCGAACGATAAGGAAGGACCCCTTACCACGCTGAGGACCAGTTTGCAGAACGTACGCTTGCTGCTGGGGATCCCATGCAAACGCTTGGAAGTCAATATCTGGCTGGAGGCCATCAAGAATCGAACTCCAGGTAGTGTCTTGATAGATCCAAGGTGAACCAACGAGGTTTGCCGTTCCGTTGACTGAACCTGCAAGCGTGAGCCGTGGTTGAGTCGCGACATTGATCGAAGACGTCAGTGTCTTCGTTTGCCCAGGATTCGGCTCAATCTTGACCGTGTACGGCTGAACACCGAAGACACTGTCTGCGACGGCGATCTGGAAGTCCACAAACTGGACCGCTTTTGGCGCGATTAGCGGAATGAACCGGCTGATCGTTGACTGTCCTGAACTTCCCGGATCTGCGCTGGTGATTCCGCTAGGAAGACTCAACGTTATCTTGACGTCATTGAGAGGCACTTCCTGCTGGACCTGCGTGAATCCACGGGTGTTATCGATGTAGACCCGAATGGTCGCCGGGTTGGGCGAGAACGCGTAAACGTTGTTCGGATCCGTTCCAATGACGTGAGGAGCATCGATGACGACGTTGTACGGTCGATCAAAGTCAGAGACACCAGTCGTTGACTTGTAGTAGGCAATGATCTGTCGAACTGAACCGTTTGTATTTGTCGATGCAGTAACTGCCGTCGGACTCCAAACTTGGATGAACGCGCAACTGTTGAATGGGCCGTCAGGAATACCTGTGTCGGGCAACACCACTCCAGGAAAGGTTCCTGTGTTAGCACGTTGGCCGCCGAGTAGGAATCCGGCCTTTCCAACCGTCAAGACGTCGACTGGGGTTTGGTCCACAGCTCCTGTACCAGGAGCCGTCGGATCAAGAACCACTTGGAGACCAAAGGCTCTTGACTGAGTGACGCCGAAGTTGATGGTCGGTACCATCGGAAACTCAGGCAAAACCGTGCTGTTCGGATCTGGGTTGACTCGTCGGAAAATGGTGTCTTTGATGATTGGCTTTCGACCTGCGACGGTATTGAAACTGTCGAAGGCAAAGCCACCTGGCGGAACGTTATTGCTTAGGAATGCAATGGCGGCGCCGTAGGAAAGACCGACTTGGTAAGCGGTCGTCGCGTTAGTATTTCGAAGTGTCCACTGGCATCGGGCGGCGTCTCCGATCATATCGACACGGAGCTGAACGCGAATTTCATCGTTCGTCGTCTCCGCAATCATGTATTTGTCGCTCAGGCCGACGTAAGTTGTATCGATACCGTTTGCGCCAAATCGCGTCCGGGCCGGCGAGGTGCCATCTTGATTTCGTCGCTCGGTGACTGCGTAGGAGAAGTTTCCACCTGGCGAACCCCACATACCCATCGTGAGCATAAGGAAGTTGTCGACAGGATTTCCGGTAGCGTCATCCTGGACTGAGCCCAGCGATCCAATTCCAAAGCCGAGTCCGCCCTTGATCTCGTGCGACCAAGTCGAGTCAGGATTCGTCTGAGGGCAATATTTGTAGGTAACGGTTCCGCTCAGACCAATCGTGGCTCCGAACAGTTCGGTAAAAATGACTTGTTGGGCCCAGTCGGCGCTAAAGGGGTTTACCGGGGCAGCGGGCGTTCCGAAGTCGCCGCAAAAATCGTCCCAAGAGATCTGGGCTTGTGCCACTGTCGCCCCGGTCGCCAGTATCCCCATGATGCCGATGAGTCGAGTTCTGGAAAAGTTCTTCATATCAAATCGAGCGATGCCTTGCCCGCATCTGTCTTAGACGCGGGCAAGTAGTGTTTTTGTTCAGTTCCCTCGGCCAGCTTTGCCAGGAGGGGGTGGTGGCGAACCAGGTCGAGTGAAGTAGCGCCCAAGAGTGAACACATAGCGCTCACCTGTAGATGCATCCGGCACCGGACCAGGGCGATCCCCAGAGTTTCTCGCACCAACTCGCCAGTAGACACGACCTTGCGCGTTTTGTGGCGTTCGGATGAAGGAAGGAACACCTGAGGCATTCACGTCAATCGATCCACTGTTGATGATGCCCGTGGTTGATTCGGTCCGCATGGATGCGTTCCAGACTCGACCTCGGGGGAAGGTGATGACATCGGACATCTGCAGAACGTATTCCGCATTGAACGGCGTCGTGAGAACAACCGAGTTCCAAGTGAACTGGGCTGGGCCACTGATTGCGGTTCCTTCGCTTGGCGAGTTCAGCGCAGGCTGAACGGTCGCTGTCGCTTGGCCAACCGCAAAGGTTCGGGAAGAGACGAAGTAGCAGTAGCCGTTTACGCCGCCGCCGCCTGTCGTTCCACCAGTGCCACCTGTGGTGCCGCCCGTCGTTCCGCCGGTGGTGCCACCCGTGGTGCCGCCACTAGTCAGGCCGCCTGTGCCGCCTGTCGTTCCGCCGGTGGTGCCACCCGTGGTGCCGCCACTAGTCAGGCCGCCTGAGCCGCCTGTAGTTCCACCAGTTGATCCGCCGCTGTTACCGCCGTCAGGCAAGTCAAGCGGGCTAAGACCGTAGACCAGTTCAACCGAATAGCCGTACACGCCGCCAGCTACTACACCAACATTCGCTGTCGAAACAGTTGAGTTGGTCGGAGAGCCGTTTGCGCAGATGGTTCCACCGACGATTCCGCCGCCACTGAACCAGCTGTAGTTGTTCGTACCAGTTGTTCGGTCAAGGTATGACCGCTCTACACCAAGCGCCATGTAGACAGGGTTTGCAACGATGTCCTGTCGCCAGATGTTCCATCCGGAAATGTTCTGCGAACCGCCTGTAAATCCATTTCGGTTCCAAGAAACCTTGATGGCAGGGCTGTTCGTAGTCACGTCGTAAAGGGATTCCGAATAGACGGCACCAATCGCGCCGGGGTCTGATGAACCACCGTGGCTCATAAGAGCAGCGACAAGGCCAAGAATCAACAGAATCGTGATGATTCCGCTGTTGTCACCGGATTGTCGTGGCTTCACAACAGTCGCAGTGTTCGTCGATGCGTTGTAGACGACTTCAGGTGCGCTGAAGACGGCTCGAACTTTGTCGCCGGGCTTGATACCCTTCAACACACGGTCGAACCGAATGTAGGAGGAGTCAGGCTCAACATTAAAGACGGTTGCGGTGGCAACCTGTTCTCGTCCGCGTAGAACAATAACCTTTTGGTTATTCTTAAACCCAGCTCGAGCACCCTGGTTGATGAGAGCAGAGTTCTCAAGGGTGTTCAAGACGGTGCCAGATGGCAGCTGACGAGCTTGGATCTCTCGGATAGCATCAGAAACGGCCACGGTAATTGCGTCAGCAATCAGAGTGTCGTCTGAAGCACTCGCCGGTCGCACCGTCGAATTCTGTGTCACAAGAGCGCCATTGACGTTGAGGCCAGAGGCCACGTCTGTGACGGTAACGGCAAGCTGAACGGTTGCCGATTTCTGGCCGCCGCTCGTCGTGATGCGATAGTCAACGATATCACCGCTGACGATCGTGCTCGCTCGCAATTGTTGACCAATACGAAGCAAGTTCACGCGCTCTGGCGGTGAAGTCACTCCAAGGTCAGCAATTGCACGATTCACGGTCTCTTGCGGTGTGATGTCGTACTGGTCGGTCTTCACTAACTCGCTCGAAACGGCTTCTGCTGCAGTTTTGCCGAATGTAGTTCCAGGAGATTTCATATTCCTGAATTCGACAACTGCCCAGCTCGGCCTTTGAGCGATCTGTGCGACCGCACGGTGTAACAATGCAAAGGTCAGGGTGGGCAACAGCAGGGCCAATATGACCAAGTGACTGAAGGCCTTCCCGGGTAACGATGTGATGAACCGCCTCACTATGACGCGTCCTCCTTCTCAATCCTCATGTTTTTTTGGCCTTGAACTATTCTCAAATTGAGAGAAGACAAAACCAGGCCCCTCTCGAACCTCAACTTTCTGTTCATTCTCTCCAAGGTGTTCAATCCTCGACGCCCTCGCCATACCTCAGCTCACATTTGAGCTTTTGGGACAGCTAAGCCAATCGGACGGAGTATAGCACGATCTTTCGAAGACCGCAATCAATCTAATCCGAACTGGCCAAGTGCGATTTCAAGTTGATGATAGACGGAAATGAAAGGCAAATCGGTTCGAATCTCATAATCTGCATGAGCTTTTTTGATTCTGCTGTCCAATTGAGTAGACAAAAGACGGTTAGAATCCACATTTTCGCCGTATCGAAGCCTTAATCTAGTTTTTTGAATTTCGATTCCGCACGTCACAACCCACACTCCTCGATACATTTTTTGTAAATTGACTTCGTAAAGGAGAGGAACTTCGTGAAAAAGTGCTTCTGAAAGGATGAGCTTTGAAACCACGAGGGGGTGAATGAACCGATTGATCTTGCGGCGGACCTGCACATCATCCGCGATGAGGTCGCGAAGCGCTTCACTTGGGGCCTCACTAGGAAGCCCAGCGATTCTGCTGACCTCTTGGCGGATTTCTGGGTCTCGGTAGAGGTCACGAACGATCTCGTCGCTCGAGAGAGTGGAGTAGCCCAACTCGGCCAAATGTGCAAGCACAGTGCTCTTTCCCTCCGCAATTCCACCGGTGATCGCGATTCGGTTCACTGCACACACTCTATCAATTTCGGACCACAACAAGCAAGAAGGCCACTCTCGGGCTGAGAGTGGCCTTCTTGTCGCAAAGAGAGCGAAGTCTTAGACTTCTTCTACCTTCGGCTCTTCCTTTCCTTCTTCCTGGGTGAACATGCCCTTGAGAGCACCAAGCCGCTCGCCGATGGTAGCACCACCGGTAGCAAACCCGCGTCGGCCGCTGATCTCTTCAACTTCGTCGAAGTCGTCGCGTCCTCGTCCGCCCTTCTTGCCCTTGGCACCAGGACCGCTCGCTCGAGGCTTGCCTCGATCTGCACGTCGCATGTCCTCTTCGTAGCCGCTGCCTGCAACAGAAGCGCCTGGTCGAAGCTCGGTACCGCCGCCAACGGCCTTCATCGAGAGAACCATTCGTCGCTCGTCAGGTCGAAGGTCGATGATCTGAACGTCGGTCTCTTGACCTTCTTCAATCACGTCCTGTGGACGCTTGATGCGTCGGTAGCTCATTTCGCTGACCGGAAGGAATGCCTCAGCATTTTCCGGAAGCTTAATGAATGCACCGCTCTGCACGATTCGGCTGATCGTGACCTTCATCTTCTGGCCGTTCTTATAGTTCTCCTTGATGAGGTTCCACGGATCAGGAAGCACCTGTCTGTGGCCGAGCGAGATCTTGCCTGCGCCCGAATCAAGTCGAAGAACCATAACCTTAATCTTCTGGCCTTCTTTGAACATCTCCTTTGGATGGTTGATGCGCGCCCAGCTCATCTCAGAGATGTGCAGGAGGCCATCTACGCCACCGAGATCAACGAATGCACCATAGTCGGTGAGTCGTCGAACGGAGCCTTCGATGATGTCGCCCGGCTTGACGTCGGAGAAGATTTGCTCCTTCGCCTCGGCCTTTCGCTCTTCTTCGGCCAATCGGTTCGAGAGAACGACCTTACGTCGATCTCGATCAATCTCGATGACCTTGAAGGAAACTGCGGTTCCAACATACTTCTCGATGTTTCGAAGCTTGCCCGAGCCAACGTGGGTTGCCGGAACGAATCCACGGACACCTACGTCGACCACCAAGCCACCCTTAACTCGGTCAACGACCGGAGCTTGGATAACTTCTTGGGTGCGATGCGCAGCTTCGATTCGATCCCAAATCTCTTCAAAGTCAGCTCGCTTCTTAGAAACGATCGGGTTGCCTTCTGCGCCTTCCGGTCGAAGAACAACGACGTTGATTTTGTCGCCAACCTTAAAGTGGTCCTTGGCTGACTCAAGACTTTCCTCGCTCAATTCGCTGAGCGGGACGATGCCTTCGGATTTGGTTCCAAGATCAACAAAGACCTTGTCTTTGTCAACTTGAATAATGGTGGCTTCAATTCGCTCACCCTTACTCAATCGTCGATAGCCACCCTCTTGAGGATCGCCATCTACTTGGAACTCTCCGCTCATGAACTGCTCAAACAGATCAGCATCACCAGTTTCAGCACGTACGGGCTGGCTAACTGGAGGCGCGGCGACCTCTGCCACTGCAGGTTCGGCGACTTCGGTTACGGCGGGCGCAACCTCCTCAACCACAGGGGCGGCGGCGACTTCGGCTACAACGGGTGTAGCCTCTTCAGCCACAGGGGCGGGTTCCACGGCGGCAGGAGCAGATGGCTCCTCGGCCGGAGTCGTGGACTCTTCCGCAACTGCGGGAGTCGTTTCAGCTTCTACGGTGGCATTGGCCACGGGCGCGTCGGACGCCACAACCGTTTCGGTTGCCTGACCCTCTGCGGGTTCGTTAGGCGTCAAGTTCTGGTCGATTGTCATGAGTGAGTCTAGGTTGCTCCAATTGGATATCCCAAGATTACCCTTGCGGCCTCAAAAAGGGCCGGTGAGGTCCTGGCATAAACTCCTTATTATGCCTGATTCAGAAGAGCCTATGGGAACCGCCCTTCAAAACCAGGCAACCTAAGAACATTGCCCTGCTATCCAGGGCCAATTAGCATCGCATTCAGGAGCATTCGGTAGAGCCCGGGCCACATCGCCCGCTCGGTTGGATCTTGGAAAAAGAGCACCGCACGCCCTCGGCCAACCGATGCATCGTGGACGACAACTGTCCCTTTGAGTGCCTTGTCTGTTTCATCCGGCCAAGTCCAGCCACTCAAGAGCTTCTTAGCTTTCTCATCAGTAGAAAAAGTGACCACAGACCCGCCTTCTTTCTTTGCAAGATAGAAAGTCTCGCCTTGGACAGGAAATGCGATGGTCGTCTTTCCGTTCGATCCTGTTCGATATCCGTAGCTGAGAAAGCTACGGTTGTCAAGCTCAGCCCGAAAGAGCGAACCCGGAAGTGACTGGAACCCACCCTTTTGTTCGGTCAGTTCCACAAAGGCCGACGAACCAAGCGCCCAATTCACACCTTCTAGCGCGATCACGCTGCCTCCCGCCGTAACCCACTCCCGGAGCTTGCCGCTCGCAGAAACGGTGTTCCCTGCCGGAACGATGAGAGTCGTATAGCGTGACAAGTCGATCGAACTAAGTGATCCTGATGAAAGCGCGGTGAAGGGCAGCTTGAACACTTTCTCCATCAGGTACCAAATCGGGCCAACGTTCGAAAGCGAGGTTTGGTTACCGAACACGATTCCGATTTTTGGAGGTCGAAGCTGGCGCACTGACTCTGATCCGGGACCTGTACGATCTTCTTCAGGATAGGCAGACTGGATTGGCGAAAGAAATGCTCCACGCGAGGCGAGAGTTTCCCACAGCAATTTCTGATAGCCCTTTTCATTTCGAGCATTCAGAAACATGAAGCTACCGGCGGAATAAGTGACGCCATCGATCTTCATGGGCTTGGTCGTGATCGATGCGCGCACGCCTTTCACCATCGCCGCATACACCCCTAAGATGTCATCGTCATCGGTGTAGGGCAGGATGTATCCAACGCTCGAGTCCTTGAGACCCCAGCGCTTCACCATTCGGCCGGTCGGGGATGTGTCCAACGTAGGTGCTGTCTCGGTCCACCATGCCTTCAGGTCCCAAGCAAACGGGATCGCCCATCCCGTCCAATCGTAGAATTCGGCGCCCTCGGGGCCAGGATATTTCTCACCATCGGGTGCAGTCTTCTTTTTCGCTTGTTGAGCCTTGATGAACTCGGGTTCAAATGTGTCGTTGGGTTCGAGCAACGCTTTGGCGAGCGGTCCCTGCGACTGGGCCATATCGACGACCAAGACCCCATCGTCGAACGACTTCTTGCCGAATGTCGAAGACCAGTAGTCGTGAGCATCCCCCGCCTCAAAGCGTGTCATTGCGAATCCAGACTTGATGCCGTGCGAGTTTAAGAGTGTCTGAAGTCGGAGAAGCTTTCGGCCATCGCCTTCCAAAATCACGCGCTGGAACTTGCCCGCGAACTTGCCTGTGACCGCTCCACGCTTGTACCCTTCGTAGTCAGCGAGCAATCGTTCACGATTCTTGCCGGCAGATTCGCCGACGGCGAGCGCGGAGGTGAAATGCTTCTCAATCCCGTCTCGAAGCGTCAGAATCGAACCGTCGCGCCTCTCGCGGCTCAACATTCTCCCGCCATCCGTCTCGTGGGTCATGCCGATGGCTCCGCTCAGTGATGTCCAACTATCGAGGTAACCAGGATAGTAGAGGTCGAACGTGTCCTTTATGTAGTAGAGGAACCCATTCTTGTCAAAGGCCTTCCCGGTTGCCCGACCAAAGATGTCGGTCCAGCGATTGAATCTTTGACGATCGACGTTTCCATTGACGGACATTGGGTTCGGGGGAAAAAAGTAGGTGTCGACTTGTCCGTGCTGGTCAACGTAGACGTGAGGATTCCACTTCAAAAATGCTTTGACCTCTTGCTCGGTCTCCGCTTGTGAGTTCGAAATTCGGTCGCGGTTCATGTCAAACCGGTAGTGGTTTGTTCGACCGGAGACTGTCGAAGGCTCATGGCTCTCGAAAGCCCCCGCCGAGCTCGATCCGATCGCCACGGAGTTGTAATAGACGACGTACCGTTCGTGGCCGTCTGGGTTGTAAGCGGGATTCACAATGACCACCGAGTCGTTGAGCAGATCAGTGATGCGCTTGCTCTTACTCGCGGCGAGATTGTAGGACAGCCACATCGCCGACTCGAAGGAAGCTGTCTCGTTTCCGTGAATGCACTCGTTTATCCATACGACCGATGGCGTACGCTTCCTGATCTCGGCGAGGTCTTTGCCAGCGGGAGGATTCGCGAGAGTTGCAAGGTCGGCCTGAATCTCCGAGAGCCGAGCCATATTCTTGGGACTCGAGAAGACCATTAACCTCAGTGGGCGTCCTTCCGTCGACTTGCCGATCACCTCAATCTTCGCCCGGCCCGCGGAGTGGGCTGAAATTGCCTGGATCACCCGCTCTTGATCAAAGTAGGTCGTGTGCTTTTCTCCCGGGCCGTAACCCAGAATCGATTCGGGGCGGGGCACTCGACTTTCATAAGGACCTTCCGAATAGAAATCCATCGGGACGGACTGACCGAGGAAGAGCAAGCCTAGACTGGCCAAAAGCGGCATTCGCAGAGTGTATCTAAACTCGGAAAAACTTACGCATCTTCTCGAGCTTCTTCGGGCCGATGCCTTTTACTACTCTTAGCTCATCCACAGATCCGAACCCACCATGCTCCATCCGATATGTAAGGATTTTTTCTGCGGTAGAAGGTCCAATTCCGGGGACTGCCTGGAGTTGATCGGATGACGCAGTGTTCAAATTGATTGGGCTGGACGGGCCTTTCTTGGCGCCTGAAGACCGAGAGGTTTTGGGATCGGCGGTCGGATGCGAAGAGTAACTTGACCGTGCTGTCTTGCCCTCATAACTCGGCTCTTTCGGCGGCTTAAGTGGAGCCGATTTCGTAGGAACATCAACCATCGTCCCGTCGACAAGCTTGGCTGCAAGGTTGATCTGTTCTAGGTCAGCCTCGGGTTTTGAACCTCCGGCGGCTTTAATTGCATCATCCACCCTAGAATCTGCTGCGAGCCGATAGAGGCCCGACTTGATCACAGCACCAGCGACATGAACCGAGACAGTCGAGTCCTTTTCCTTTGAACCTGGGGCTGGCGTTGCCTCAATCTTTTGACTGGGGGATCGCTCAAACTTCACATCTGGCGATTGATTTAAGAATTTTCGGCCCGAGAATCCTGCG
>JBBRHU010000064.1:0-11984 GCA_038222255.1 Fimbriimonadales bacterium
GCTGCGCCTCGCAAGTCGCTCCACTTGAATCTTTGACCGGCCGCAAATTCGATCGCATCCGAGTCGGTGGGGGTGGATCTCAGAGTGAGTTGTTCTGCCAGGGACTTGCTAACTCCTCTGGGCTCGAAGTAAGGACCGGACCCGCCGAGGTGACCGTGCTAGGAAATCTAGGTTTGCAGTTTGTCGCCCAAGAGCAGCTCACACTGCTTAGCTTGACGGATGTGTTAAAGAATAGCAGTCAAAGCAGAACTTATCGAGATTGAGTCTTTGTCGCGAGTGCATCTGAAAGCTCAAGCACCATGCGCTCCAAGGTGTCCATGGCGCTAAACCCTGCCTCGATTCCTTTCAGTCTCGAGTCTGTATCACATACCGTTTGCAGCGCTTTGGCGAGGTTTGGCAGGGGTGTCCGCCGCGCGATATCGTTGAGTTTGTTGAGACGGTAAGGCTTCTCCGCCGCGATGTTTGGCTTGTCCAAAAAGCACTGCGAGACTGATGAAGGTGCCGATCCGGGCTGGACTTTCGCATCAAGACAGACTCGTGCTTGCCAAAGCAAACGCAACTGCCTCGCGACCATTGGGAGAATCTGTCGGAACGCGGCGTCCTCCGCCTTTTGAGAAGAGCCGACCAAGATTCGAAGTTGACGGAGCGCCTCGCCTACCTGGCCAGCCGTGACGGCGTCGACGAGCTTAAAGATGTTCCACTCGCGGCTGGGAATGACCAACGCTCGGAGGTCCGAATCCTGGATTTGTGTCTGGTCTCCAACATAAAGAATCACCTTTTGGACTTCGTCAGATGCCCGGGACAGGCTCCCACCCGTCATTTCAAGCAGAAGCTCGATACCCGTCGAAGAAAGCGACTTGCCTTGCTTCTCAACCAGTTGTCGCAACACCCGCTTGCTTTGTTCAGGGTCAGCTTTGAATTCTGCGTTGAGGCCCTTGCAGGAGTCAACGAGTTTCTTCCAGCCATTAAGAATGCTTGTGAACTTGCTCGCTCGGTCTTCGGCGTTCGGCTCGTCATCGGCAACCAAAATCAAAAGCGATGACTCTGGAAGCGCCGCGCACTCTTCGGGCCGAACCTTATCGGCCTCGCACCGCAAAATATGGCGCACAATCGTGATTCTGCGCTCGGCCAAGAAGGGCGATGTGCCGGCCGCTGCGAGCCAATGGGAGGGTGGAACGCCATCCGCGTCGAATGTTTCGAGATCAAAGTCGTCCTTTTGGACACCGAGTTCTGCGAGCATGGCTTGCAGTGCCTCGGCACGAAGTGAGGACTCCTCTCCGAAGAGGAGCACCACTCGATGTTTGACAGCTTTGGACGGAGCGAAACTCACCAAGAGCTATTTTGACTTGGAATTGCGGAGCTTCTTGCGCCAAGCCCGGACTTCTACCGCAATCGCTACAGAATCTGCGGGTGAGGGGACGGGCCGGCCATAAAGCAGCTCCTCAAGTCGCTCGTTCAACGCGAAAGTTTCGGCCCATATTGGCTCTATGCTAGGTCGGACTGCATTGAGATACTCCCGTGGAGTCTCCGACATCTTTCGTCGTCGCTTACTGTGCCGGTGCAGAGCAGAAGCAAATTTGGAATAGGTAGCACGGATTTGGTCGCGTGCTGGCTTCGGCTTGAACATCGGCTGGACAACCCGATAGACCGCGAAGCCACCGAACACTAACCCGCAGAAGAGTAATCCGAGAAGTGCTTGCTTGGCCCACCCAGCCTGGTACCACTTCTGGCCAACATCACCGCGGCCTCCGCCTTCAACATCTTCAGCGACGGTGGTTGCGTCGTAGATGACCCAACCTTCTCCTTCGAAGAACAGTTCTGCCCATGCGTGGTAGTCGGTCTCAGAGACAACGTAACCACCCGCGCCGTTGTATCTTTGGGGGCTGGGTAAGTAGCCGACCACGTAACGCGCAGGCAATCCGACAGCGCGCGCCATCATGACCATGCTCGTTGCAAAGAGGTCGCAATAGCCTTCCTTTTGGTCAAAGAGGAAGTATTCTACTGCGTCTGTCCCGCTCGGAGTGGCCTCAGCCTTGATGTTGTACTTCGCCCGCTTCCCGATTTCCAGCATCAATCGGTCAGCTTTATCACCGTCTGTCTTCGCCTTTTTTGTGATTTCTTCTGCAAGTGCACGGACCTTAGGAGTGATAGAAATTGCGCTCTTCAGCATCGCCAGGCCAGCGGGTAGCCCTTGCTTGGCTTGTTTCGGGTGCGAAGATTCGGGCTCCTCGGACTTACCTGAGATCTCAACCGTCTGGGGGCCACCCTGGAACGAGAGGGTGCCATCTGGAAGTTGGCTGATCGCAGATGATTCGAAGCTAATCACTTCGGCCGGGGCAGGCACTGCGCGCATGGGGATCAACGGTTTGACTGTCCAGGCAAACTGCTTTGGTTTTTCGATGGTTTCGATCGCGAGGGCCGCAGTGTTTAGCTCCGCCAGATCTGGCCCGAGTGGATTGTTTGGGTTCTTCCAGGTCCCGGAGTCGTACTGCATAAACGTCTCCGCCCGCAGATACCGTAGCCGGTCGAGTCGCACTTCGCAGATTGGCCGTTCACGAAGGTTGTTCGGACCTCGTCCCACTCGCACCGTGCCACCCGTCTCCATGGAGGTGCTCGGGGAAGTGATCGCATTTCGGAGCGAAGCGGGTGTCACCAGCGAAAGCTGTCCAGCGATGGGCTTGACTGTCGCCTGAATCACCGGTGCGCCAAGGACGCTGACGAGAACGATGATCGTAGCCGAAGCGAGCGCCCATTCCGCACCCGCCACCCATCGCCAGGGGCCTTCTTTTATTCGTTGATAAAGAGTGCCTTCGTCTTCTAGGGCATCTCGGCTCAACCCATCAAGCGTCGCAAAATAGCCTGAATCAATCGCAAGTCGCAGCATTGCCCGACTGTTCGCACGCGCAAACAACGTTGCGAGGCAGAGGACGAAGCCATAGAACGCGAACGTGACGTTCCGGAAGGTGTCGTAACACCCGACAAGGCCGAACAGCGCGATCGACGGAATCGCCTGAAAAAGGAGAGTGTTGTCTCGCCAGCAGAAGAAACTGCCCAGACTCAGAATCCAGCAGAGTAGGGAGCCGGTCAACAACTCGGGTGGAAATCCACCGTCGGGCATCAGCGATTGGAGATCTCTAATGAACAGAAGGGAAAGCAGGGCCGCGATGGTGTAGAGCACCGCATCCATCCCGAGCATCTTCTTGTTCTTCGAACCCATGCGGATGGCATAGCTGAGCGCAGTTCCGAGGAGCACCATGCCCACGCAGAAGAACCCAATGTTTGGCTTCAACACCGACATCCCGCCGCTATAGACGGCGAGCGAAGAGCAGATTCCGATCAGCGCGTAGTCGAGAAACCCGATCGAACTCTGGTCTCTCGAACCCTTCTGGCTAGCCTTGGAGATGGATCACCTCGCTTGGCGCCTCGATTGGCATGACGACGGGAACTGCGCCAAGGCTTTGGAGTTCCTCCATGAAGCTTGGGGTTGCTGCTGTCCTGCCCTTCGCCAGTGGCTTCTTCGCCATTGAAAATGCATCGTAAACCAAGGGGACCAGTCGAGTGCCTTTCTTCAAGAGTGTCGAGACAGCCGTGAGCAAAGTTTTGTCCTCCGTGCCGATCATAACGAAGACTACGCTCCCAGGAGCAAGGTCAAGCGATAGGCTGATGAGTTCGTCGCCAACCAACGCAGGCTGGTCGGCTTGAATTGCGGCGAGGAGGTCGTAGATTTCGGAGATTCTCTCTTGGCCCATGCCAGGAGAGGGGTCGCGTTCGAGTGCCGGGAAGGTGACTTGCATGCCCTGGCGAAGGAAATTTTCGGCAAGAAAGACGGCATGGCCGCACATAAGGTCAAGCGAGCTTTGGCCTTCTGGACCGATGTCGGTACCGGTGGTTCGCTGCAAAATGAACGCCGCTGAAGCGTGGGTTCCGGCCTCAAATTCTTTGACAAGTAGCTGGCCCGCCTTTGCACTAGACCGCCAGTGGACATGACGGAGCGAGTCGCCGTGAGCATATTTTCGAATCCCCCACGGGTCAATGCCTGCTCCACGATTTGAGCCTGCTTCGTTTTCGCTGATACCCCAGCCGGCAGCAGCAGGGAGTTCAAGGGCAACTGGAATCGGTCGAGGCAAGATTGTGATCTGGGTTTGGGAGGTGTCGTAGTGCTTGCTCTTCGTGATCAGTCCAAGGGCGTCTGCTCCGATGACTGTCAGTCCAGCCCACTTGAATTTGCCACGCCTTCGAGCGCGAAACTGATACTGAGTGCGAATGGGTATATCGAAAGCTGGTGCAATCGGCAAGCTCGGCGAACGTTGCGCGACCATCAATTTTGTGGTCAAGTCATCTTCGATGGTGATGAAGGGCCGTCGAATCTTGATCTCGCTCCAAACAATGATCTCCACGGTGATCAAGTCGCCAATTCGAGCCGATTCAGGGGCGATTCGATCGAAGTGAAGTCCTCGAACCGCAAGTCTCGCCTGAACTTGGCAAGCGATCAAGATCATGATGAACGCGGTCGCCATGTAGAACAGTGCGGGCGCGTTCAGTAGCAACGCCATGATGGCGAGGAATGCTGCTGAAAGCGGGACCGCGAGACTGGCGATTCTTCGAATCATTTATCCGACCGGGACGGGGGCAGGAACAACGGTGGTGAGCTCTCGAACGACGTCGTCGGTGGTCTGGCCCCTCGCTCTCAACTCTGCCCTTGGCAGACACCTGTGAGCAAGGACAGCCGTTGCCATCGCCTTGACATCGTCTGGGCGGACAAACTCCGATCCTTCGAATGCGGCGTGAGCTTGGGAAGCTCGCATCAAGTGGAGCGAACCTCGAGGCGATGAACCTGTGAGTAGCAGACTGCTCTCACGAGTGGCCCGGACCAAGTCAACGATATAGCCTTGTACCGATTCGTGGACAAAAACCTCTCGTATCGCTTTCTGGATGGCGATCACTTCTTCGAGCGTGATGATCGTTTTCAACGAAGCTAAAGGGTGGACCGTCTGCTGTTGGCTCAAGATCAACAGTTCGCTTTGGCGGTCTGGATATCCCAGGCTGAGCCGAGCGAAGAACCGGTCGAGTTGAGCTTCAGGAAGCGGGTAGGTGCCCGTCATCTCCAAAGAGTTCTGGGTGGCGATTACGAAAAAGGGATTCGGCAGCGGGCGGGTTTCGCCGTCGGTCGAAACCTGGCCTTCTTCCATTGACTCAAGCAAGGCGCTCTGAGTCTTTGGCGTCGCTCGATTGATTTCGTCTACAAGGACGATGTTGCCAAAAATCGGCCCGGGCCGAAATTCAAAATCGCTCTCTCGCTGGTTAAAGATCGACGACCCCGTAATGTCCGAAGGCAGGAGGTCAGGCGTGAACTGGATGCGCCTAAATTCGCCGCCGATCGTCTTGGCAAGCGCCTTTGCAAGCGTCGTTTTGCCGACACCTGGGATGTCTTCAAGCAAAACGTGGCCCTCACACAGCATGGAAAGCACGGCCTTGCTGACCGTGGCATTCTTGCCGACAATTACTTTTTCAACTTCAGAAACGATAGCTTTCGCGTTGCGCGAGATCTCTTGAACGTTCAAACCCTCTCCCTTGTCCCCAACCCCGACAGTCCCCAAATGAGACGAGACCTAGATAGATCTTGTCACTTTTACGTACAACGCGCGAGATTTTGACGCAGTTCCAAAAGAAATCTAGATATTGCGTCTTCGAGGGTCTCAGTCTGACGCGAGCCTGCTCTGATAAACTCCGCCGGTGAGTGATCGGTGTGTCATCGGAGTGGACCTGGGTGGAACGAATGTTCGAGCGTGCGCGCTCAACTTTGACGGCAGCGATGCAGGGCCGAGGTTTGAAAATCCCTCTCACGCGCAGGACGGTGTGAAGGCCTGTCTCGACGCCATGATTCGCACGATCAAAGAAGCCATTGACCTCGCGAAGTCTCCACCGGCGGCGATCGGACTTGCGATTCCAGGATTCGTAGATAACAAAGCCGGCGTCGTTCGATGGGCACCAAATTTTGGCTACATCTCCGATGGAATCCTCGTTTCTTGGCGAGACATTGAGATTAGGAAGCCGCTCGAAGATGCCGTCGGGCTACCCGTGCACATGGGGAACGATGCCAACCTCGCCGCCCTTGGGGAATACAAATACGGTAGCGGCAAGGGAACAGCGAAGTGTCTCGTCATGCTCACTCTTGGAACAGGCATCGGCGGTGGTGTCATTCTTTCACCCCAGGCAGTGGACGGTGACGCGAGAGGACCGTTAGTATTGGTGGGTGCAAATCAGGGCGGTGCTGAACTCGGACACGTCGTCATCGCTTATCAAGGAGTCGACTGCCCTTCGGGTGAGTACGGCGCAATTGAAGGGTATTGCGGCAGGGATTCTATCGTCAGGCGGGCGCAACACCGGATCATACGTGGCCGTCAGTCCTTTATTTCGCAACTCGTGCGAGGTCATCTTGGCGAGATCACTCCCCACACGATCTTCGAAGCCGCTGAGCACGGAGACGAAGTAGCAATTGAGGTGTTCGAGGAAGTGGGCACGATGCTCGGTGTTGGCATTGGCAACTACATGAACATTTTCGCCCCAGATGTGTTCGCGATTGGCGGTCAGATCATTAAGGCCGGCGATTACATCATGAAGCCTGCGCTCAAGGCCGCCCGAAATGTTGCAGTTGCGACTCACTTCGCTGATTGTCACGTAACGGTCGCAGAGCAGCTGGACGATGCTGGCTTGCTGGGTGCCGCAGCATTTGCGCAAATCGCGATGGGCGTGTCCTAGTCGAGAGTTAAACCAAAATCGGGCGAAGGCGCTAAACTATTCTCTATGTCTAGCTCGGCAAAGGTGGGATTGCTCGTCATTGTTTTCGTGACGCTTCTCTTCGCGGGCCTGAGCGTGATGGGCAAGAGCTTCTTCCGCGAGAAGACAGACACTTATTACGGCATTTTCCCGGATGCAACTGGCCTTCGACCTGGGGCGAAGCTCACGATGGCCGGGGTTACGATAGGTATGGTTTCGGCGATAGACCTCGACGGTCCAACTCTGGCGAAGGCAACCCTTGATGTTCGAAAAGGAGTCCGGATTCCATCGGGCACGACGCTTTCAGTAAGTTCTCCACTGATTGGCGTTGGCGAGAGCTCAATCATGGTCGTTGCGCCCATTCCACAAACTGGTGTATTTCTTGACCCTGGCGCAAGGATGCCTGGATCGAAGGCTTCTCCAGTCGATGGTATTTTGCCAAACGTTAAAGATACTGTTGCAGAGCTAAACAAAACGCTCATTGCAGTGCGGACGCTGGTCGAAGATAAGACCCTACGGTCGAGCATCAATGAGCTCGTCTCCGCTACGAGCAAGACTCTCGATAAATTTGGAATGGTGGCGGATCGCATTCAGGTCACGCTTGCTCAGAACCAGGGCGACATCCGCTCGATCATGAACAGTGCCACTGCGGTCGTCGCCGATGTGCGCACGACGACGAAAGCGATTGCCGCCTTAGCCTCCAATGGGCAAATTCAGAAGGAAGTTGAGACGCTGATCGCCGGGGCGAAGGCTATGGAAGACCGAGCTGACCAGCTTATGGTGAGCATCGACAAACTGGTAAATGATCCAAAACTTCGCGATCCAATGGCCAAGACTGTCGCCAATTTCGAGAAGATTTCCGACACCGGAACTCGCATAGCGGCTGAGACTGAGAAGATTGTCCAAGACGGCAAGGTCATGAGTGCCAACGGAATCGAGATCACTGAGAAGGCCAAAGTGATCGCCGCCAAGGCGATCGAACTAGAAGATCAGCTCAAGGCGCTCTTGCAAAAAGCCGAAGGCGTGATAAAGAAGGGGGCCGACTTTACCTCGACAAAAATCACGACGGAGCTAGACTTGATCCATCAAGATCGTCCGGGCTACTGGCGGACCGACCTTAACGTGAAGGTTCCAGTCAAAGGCGGAAGCGTGTATGCGGGACTTTACGATGCGTTCGGGACGAACAAAATCAACCTGCAATTTGGACAACCATCGAATAGTAAGTTGACCTACCGCTACGGCATCTTTGCAAGCAAGCCAGCACTCGGGGTAGACTATCTTCTTGCGCCAAGACTGTCGTTGCGCGGTGATGTCTGGGATATCAATAAGCCGCGATTCGATCTGCGCGCACGTTACGAAATTGGAAACGGCCTGCTAGGGTGGTTCGGTTTTGATCGAGTCTTCGACCGAAACACCTTTACCTTTGGTGTCGGGATCCGAAGATAGAGACGTGCGTTCAACGAAAAATTGGCGGATATAAAAGGGTTTTTGAGATGAAGGTGATTTTGAATCAGACCGTTCCCAAGCTAGGGAAGGCGCTTTCCGTGGTGAATGTAGCCGACGGTTACGCACGTAACTACCTCTTTCCGCGCGGTCTCGCGATTGTCGCCGACAAGAAGCAGATTATTTCGCTTGAGCGACGGCTCTCCCGAATTGCTGCGAAAACTGCTGGCGAAAAAGCTGCTGCTGAGGCATTGCGCGAGCAGTTGAACGGCAAGGTCGTCCGGATTGCAGCTCAAGTGGGCGCCGCCCAAGGCAAGCTTTTCGGCTCGATCACTTCCGCCGACGTAGCCGATGCCATCAAGGCACAACTCGGTCACACCGTCGAGAAGAAGAACGTTGCGCTCATCGAGCCAATCAAGAAGCTCGGCTTCCACGATGTTGAAGTTGATCTTCACCACTCGGTCGATGCGCACATCAAGGTTGAGGTCTACGACCCAGCCGCTCCTGTCGCCGCCGCACCGGTGGCCGAAGCCGACACAGAGTAAGAGCGAAAAATCTCCTGGAAAGGTGGCTGAATCTTAGGGTTCAGCCACCTTTTTTGCGCATGATTGGTTGCGAGGTCAAGCGGAGCATCGTGATCCAAACCGAAGTGAGTCATGGGCACATCGGAGGGGTCACCACCTGGCTTGCATGGGGGACGATACTCACCCCTAATCTGATAACCGGTTGGTCCATGTGCACTCAGATGCAATACGTCAAGGCGTAGTCACCGAACGCGTTCTGATCCCCATAGCTCCAATTTTTGGGCTGCTAGCTTCAAGTGCCTTAGCCCTGACAGGTGGGCTCGCCCGTCTCTCGACCGAGAACAGCGCAGCCCCCGACCATGCATGAGTCTCCAAGGGCGGAGTCGGGTCACTCGCCAACGAACTGAAAGTGCCGATTCTTACTGCAATAGCAACGGACAGGAGCCCACTAGCTTCCCACAGTTTTAACAGCGAAAGGCAAGAGGCACTTTGATGACCATTTTTGCATCTGATCCGCAGGGTCTTCTGAAATGGAGAGCGGTGCTCCTCAGCCATGCGCCACCTGTTAAAATGCTCTCCACACAGAAGCGTGACGATTACAAGACGTCAGAGAATACAGGAGGCGCTCGTCACTCTTTATACGTAGTCTATCTTGTAGCATACGTCATTGAGTATTACGCGATTCCGTGTATACTCGGGTTATGAAACCCAAAGCGGTGCAGATCTCGGTTCCGGCAATGAGTTCGCTGCGTGTAGCGCTTTCGAGTCGAGTGCCAGGCTTATGTAGTGAAGAGTGGTTGCGTGCGAGTGTGCCCACATTCAATGACGGAAAGAGTCGGCGTGTTTTGGTCGGTGTAATGAGGAAGGTTGGTTTGTTAGGTCCGAACTTCGAGTTCACTGATCTTGCGAAACGCTGGAGCGTGGACGCCACAGAGGCTGAAGCCAGACGAGAGATGTTGATATCAGGGTTTGGCGAGCAGTTTACACTTGAGCATATGTCGAGCACGCGAGATGTTCTTGAATCAGAATTCTGCAAGTATTCTGTGAAACCGCTCACGGCAAAGGGGATGGCTAGATCGTTTGTTGCTCTGAGGGACGGATTCTCTAGCGGGCAACAAAGAGTTCAAACCCGTACCAGGCGCCATAGTAAGCCGAGCAACCCTGGAAACGCATCGGAAGAAGTAACACGAGATGAGCGGTTGAACACCGTTGACACTCCTACTGTGTTGAGGTACTTTTTGCGCGAAGGAAAGATCGCAGAACTGAGTGTCCCCGCTGACATATCTGCTCAAGAAAGAAAACGGCTGTTCAAGCATATCGAGGTCGATCTATTGTTGCCGGAGACAGATTTGTGAAGCAAGGTGAGTTGAAACGCCATTTGCGGAAGCATGGTTGCGAGAAGGCAAGGGAGGGCGCTAGTCACGAGATTTGGCAAAATATGACGACCAAGGTGAGCACCACGCTACCAAGACACACCGAAGTTGCTCCGGGCACGGTGAGAGCGATTTGCAAGGCGCTGGGAGTTCCTAAGCCTGCAGAGCGCTAATAAGTTCGCCTCGGTAGGTTTCGACGAGATCGTGTTCTCTCTCAAGAGATTGCTCCCGTCGAAAGTCCAGTAGGTCCGCCAACGCCGATAAAACATTGGCGCGCGCCTCATCGATCGTTTTCCCCTGCGAAATGGCTCCTTGTACTTCCGGAATCTCCGCGACAACCCAGCCCGATTCTTCGACTACAAACGTTATCGTAAAGTGAGTGTCCATTTCAATTCTCCACTCTCATTATGGACGACGTGAATCAGAACGGGAGGTTGTTCTGTGGGGGCCTGCTATTGCGTCCACCACGGAAGAGCGAGAACACCCAAATGACGCCGCCGATCACGACTCCGATCAGCACGAGTCCCATCAGGAACCGGAAGAAGGAGAAGCCACCTCCGTAGTACGCGCCACCGGTGTAGATCGGGGGCGAGTAGTAGAACGCAGGGTGGAACGGGGTGTAGTAGTACCAACTCGGACGGCTCCAGTAAAAGCTGTAGTCGCTAAATCCGCCCGAATACATCGGACGCCCATAGCCGTAGCTGCCATAGCTATACGAGTTATAGCTATTGAAAGTGGTCCCACCGCTGGTTCGAGGCGGAACTGTGTTCGTGTTTACTCTCGGGGGAACGCGGTTGTTAAACGCCGACCCTTGGCCCGACTGCATCGAGGTGACGGGAGGGCGTGAACCGAAACTTCCCGACCTTCCGAAGGAGCCGCCTGAAGTTGAACTTGGTGCGGTCGTTGGTGGGCGGCTAAACGAGCCACTGCTGGAGGGACGGCTCATTCCACCGCCGAAGCCACCGCTTCTCCCAAAAGAGCCGCCGCCGCCGCTTCTTCCACGCTGTGCCCAGGCATCCATAGTGCCGAGGAGAGGAAGCGCGATGGCGCCGAAAGCAAGGATGCGTAAGACTGATTGTCTCATGTTTGTTCTACCTATCACCACGCTCAGAACAAGGAAAAGGTTTCGATGTTAGTCTCTTTGCCGCCCTGGTAGAGGCTGACGCGGCCGTCAGGGATCTCCTTTGTGGAGTCCACCTCAAGAAAGACCTCAGCGACGCTCGAAGTCATCTCGAGCCCCTGGTACTCGACCTTGGTTTCTTCGAATAGCGCCGACGGGCTTTCGTTTCGGATGGTGATCTCGTGGCCAGGGACGCTGATCTCTAGAACGCCCGGAAAAAGACCAATTGCGTTGTTGGGATCATCCGCATAGACGATCGCGGCGACAATGTCGCCTTGACCGATGTTTCCATACTTGTCGCCCGGCTTTATCCGGAGAAGAAGATACAGGCGGGAGGCGTAAACCTCCTGCCCGTCTTTTGTGAGGATCGTGGAATCCCAGTCCCCTTTTGTTTCGAATCGATATGTTGTGCTAGGCAACGGCCTTGTATTCCTCTATCCAATCGGCCTCTCGCTCATGGGGAATCCCAAAGAAGTCGAGGACGTATGAACAGATTCTGCGCGATGCGCGACCATCTCCGTAAGGGCTAGTCACCCGGATTTCAGCTCGGGGCTTGTCTAGCATCAAACTCGCCTCTGCAACAATTCGCTCTCGATCGGTACCGATGAGCTTCGAAGCACCAGCGGTCACGCCTTCTGGTCGTTCCGTCGTCTCGCGGAGCACGAGGACGGGAATTCCGAATGCGGGAGCTTCTTCTTGAACTCCACCGCTGTCGGAGAGGATCAGGTCGGCACGTTGCATCAGCTT
>JBBRHU010000065.1:0-11895 GCA_038222255.1 Fimbriimonadales bacterium
CGGGTCATCGACAACAATGATCATCCGGCCCTTTTGGAGCTCTTCAATCGCCTCAGGAATCGTCGCGAACTGCATCTCTATTCTTATTCTACGTTCCCGGACAGGTGGGGACCCGGGATGAGGGCGAGTACCATGGAATGACACCATGAATCTTTCGGACCGCTCTGTCGTCACTGCGCTTGATCCATACGAAATGCTGCGCCTTACCGAGGAATTTCCCGCCCAATGCCGTCGCGCGCTAGCGATCGCTCAGGCAGCGGAAAAGGTGATCTTGCCACGGAGCCCACGGTTGGCCGTGCTCACGGGCCTTGGCGGTTCAGCTGCGGGCGGCGACTTCGTCAGGGCAGTATTTGAGCACGAAGGCACGATTCCGTTCCTTGTTAACCGCGACTACCACCTTCCGAAATTTGTTGACTCGAATACACTGGTCTTCTGCGCCAGTTATTCCGGCAATACGGAAGAGACGCTGAGCGCCTATGCCGATGCCAAGGCAGTCGGTGCGATGATCGTTGTGGTCAGCAGCGGTGGGCAGCTTTCTGAACAAGCAAGAGCTGACGGATATCCGGTGATCACTGTTCCAGGTGGGCAGCCTCCTCGAACCGCAATGGGCTTTATGATGGTTCCCGTCCTCTGGACATGCGAGTCTCTTGACCTCGTGGCTCCTCAAGATTATGACGAGGCCTTTTCTGAACTTGAGGCTGGTCAGAAGAACTGGACGGTGGAGGGATCGGATGCTCGCGCTAAGAACCTGGCGGCTCAGCTTTATGGCGGGTTACCGATCGTCTACGGTTTAGGAAGCTGGCAAGGGCTCATCGCCAACCGATGGAGGAGCCAGATCAACGAGAACGCGAAGCAACTCACTTTCTTCAACACCTATCCCGAGCTTAACCACAACGAAATTCTCGGATGGGTGAATGCGGGCAAGCAAGGAGTTTCCAAGTTCGTTGGGGTTCGCCTGGATGACACCGAAGCGGGCGCCAAGATGTCAACGCGTGCGAAGGTGACCGAAGCTCTGATCGGTGATACGTGCCCGTTCGTCGGTGTTTCTGGAACGGGGACAAGATTGCTTTCAAAAATGTTGACTCTCGCGTACTTCGGCGATTTCGTTTCGATTTATCTTGCCCGACTCAACGAAGTGGACCCTGAGAACATTGATTCCATCAATACACTCAAATCCGAACTTGGCAAAGTCTAATTTAGGGGCGTCGTAGATATTCACGACACCACCAAACAGCTCGGAAAAAGCAGAATATGAGGATTGGCGACTCAACCGATGGTCTGAGTCGCCTTCCTGTTTTCGGGTTAAATCATGAGTGTGCGATGAGTCAGGGGATAGGCGAAGTACATATCAGCCAACCATTATGGAAGCGCTTTAGCTCTTTCCAGAAGTTTGGCCTCGGTGTCCTCATCTACAACCTCCTCGCAGTGGCTTGGGGCGTATATGTTCGAGCATCATTCTCCGGCGATGGCTGTGGTTCTCACTGGCCGTTGTGCGATGGCAACAGCACTCCTCTCAACGGAACTATTGGTCGCTACGTCGAAGTTTCTCACCGTGTTTCGACTGCGTTGATCGGCCCACTGGTGCTTGTTTACGCAATTTGGGCGTTCAGGACATTTCCAAAGGGGCACTTGGTCCGCCGAGCCGTAATTGGCGTCGGTGTAATGACGATTGTCGAAGCGCTGTTCGGCGCCTTGCTCGTGAAGACCGGATGGGTCACCGACAACGATTCGGTCGGGCGTGCATGGGGAATGATCTTCCACATCTTCAGCACGTTCTTGCTCGTAGGATTCCTCGCGACTGCCTTCCTAGGGTCCTTCGGGGTGAACAAGATTCGGCTCAAAGGGCAATCCGCCGTTGGCTGGTTGCTCGGCGGGACGGCGTTCGGATTGATTCTTCTTGCTGCTGGTGGCGCAGTTTCCGCTCTGGGACATCAGCTCAAGCCGACCGATGACGTAATCAAGACGGCCTCGATGGCAGGCGCGCATTGGATGCAAAAGCTTCAACCTTTGCACCCGATGGTTGCGGTCACGGTTGGCCTTTTCCTCCTCTTGTCTGCCGGCTTAATCCAACACCTCCGCCCTTCTAAGGGTGTGAAGGTCGCGACGCAGGTGATGGTCGCGCTCTACGTGGTGCAGCTGACGGCTGGTGTGCTGAATATCTACACTAAAGCGCCGATCCCAATGCAGATGTTCCACTTGGTGATCGCCGACCTTAGCTGGATTTCACTTGTTGCAGTGGCGCTGTACTCTTTGGAAGCCACCGTCGAGCGAGTTGAAGACCGACCTGCACCGGAGGGAGCGGAAGCTACCAAACTTCGCGGTCGGGCCTTGATCAAGGCGTACGTCGGTTTGACGAAGCCGCGAGTGATCAGCTTGCTCCTCTTCACCACGATGACAGCGATGATCATCGCGAAAGGGGGCTGGCCTGGAACCTGGTTGTTCCTAGCAGTTTCAGTTGCTGGCTACATGGCGGCAGGAGCAGCGAACGCGATCAACATGGTGATCGACCGCGATATCGACTTCAACATGAAGCGGACGTCCACCCGACCGACTGTGACCCAGTCGATCTCGTCGACAAACGCGCTGATCTTTGCGTTCACTCTCGCTGGGATTTCCTTCGTGACGCTCTGGGGAGTCGCGAATCTCCTCTCCGCGCTGATGGCGCTGAGCGGGCTGGTTTTCTACGTTGTCATCTACACGATGGTGTTGAAGCGCCGAACATGGCAAAACATCGTGATCGGCGGAGCAGCGGGTGCTTTCCCGCCTCTAGTGGGTTGGGCGGCGGTGACAAACGACCTGCCGACGCTTGCGCTCTACCTTTTTGGAATCATTTTTGTGTGGACGCCAGTTCACTTCTGGGCGCTCGCGTTGCTTCTGAAAGATGACTACGCCGCGGCAGGAGTGCCGATGCTTCCGGTTGTAAAAGGCGAGAAAACGACGGTCATTCAGATCGGCTGGTACACGCTGGTGACAGTCATCATTTCAATGCTTCCGTTCATGTTGCCCGCAGTAGGGTGGATATATGTCGTTTCCGCTGGACTGCTGAACGCAGTCCTCGTCTACTACTTTGCCCAGTTGCGAGCACAGGTTGCTCGACCACAGGCGAGTCGACTTTTCCACTACAGCATGCTTTACCTGGCGCTGCTTTTCCTGTTCCTGGCGATTGACCGAGTAGTGGTCATGACGGTGATTTCGTGATACGTCATAGAGACAGTGCGGGTTCCACCCAGGTAAACTTATCGTCAATTTTGAAGTTGGATCGTCAACGCGGACAAGTCCAACAACAGGCTGTTTCGACAGTCGAAAGCGGGGATCTGAGAAGGCTCCCCGTTCTTCAATTAAGCCTTCTCGGTTCGGAGCAATATTGAATGGCGCAGATCTTTAAGCCCAGCGCAAACTCGATCACCGCAGTAGCTCTGCTTGGTGCCGCCATCGGCGTGCCCACCATCTGGCTAGCCCTTGCCGGCCTGTCCCGCTCTCCAGCGAATACAAAGGTGAACGTGCCTTTGAATCAGCCGGTACCTTTTAGCCACCAGCACCACGCGTGGGAACTTGGGATCGACTGTCGCTACTGCCACACGGCAGTGGAGAAGTCGGGTTACGCGGGTCTTCCTTCAACAGAGACCTGTATGTCTTGTCACTCGCAGATTTGGACGAACAGCCCGCTCCTAGAGCCGGTTCGCCAGAGCTACGAAACGGGCACCCCGATCAAGTGGAACCTTGTCAACAAAGTTCCTGACTTTGTGTTCTTCAACCACTCGATTCACATCGCGCGTGGTTTGAACTGCAACACCTGCCACGGCCCGGTCACACAGATGCACATCACCATGAAGGGCAATTCGTTCCAAATGGCTTGGTGCCTTCAGTGCCACCGAGCCCCGGAGCGCTACCTTCGCGAAGACAAGACCCGCCCAGATCTCTCGCCTCGACAACAGGTTTTCAACACTTACTGGAAGCTTCAAACGGACGGAATTGGAAAGATGCCCGTCCGCGAGCAGCAGTTGATTACAGGAAATGACTCAAGTTCCGACAAGGCAGAAGACAAGGCCGAGGGCCAAGAATTGATCAAGAAATATGGAGTTCGCGTGCAGCAACTCGCCGACTGTGCGGTGTGCCACCACTAAGGAGACTTGGGAATAGGAATGCAAAACACCACATCGACGAATGAACCCATCGAGCCGAACACCACGGCAGTCGAGGAGATGCGTGAGCAGATCCAAGGGAAGACGGGCAAGGCCTATTGGCGCTCGCTAGAAGAACTGTCTGATACTCCAAAGTTTCAGAAGTGGATGGATGACGAGTTCCCCAACCGGTCCTCGATCATGCAGATCAACCGACGCGACCTGCTGAAGTTCATGGGCGCATCGTTCGCGCTCGCTGGACTCGCAGGCTGCCGAGGCATGTTCCTGCCTCAAGACAAGGTTGTTCCTTACGTTAAGGCTCCCGAAGAGATGGTGCCGGGTAAGCCGCTGTTCTACGCAACTTCGGTGATGCTTGCTGGATACGCAACTGGCGTCCTTGTTGAGCAGCATGAAGGTCGCCCGATCAAGCTTGAAGGCAACCCCGAGCACCCTGCTTCGCTGGGAGCCCTCGACGCGATCAGCCAATCGGAAATCCTAAATCTGTACGATCCTGATCGCGCGAACATTGTTATCAATACCTCTAGCCCAAGCACCTGGGATTCGTTCTCGAAGGCAATCAAGCCGGTCTTGGATGCCCAAAAGGCTAAGGGTGGTGCTGGCGTCAGACTTCTTACGGGGACGGTAACTTCGCCCTCACTGCTCGATGCGATCAATCGATTCCTTGCGATCTATCCTTCAGCGAAATGGCACGTTTGGGAGCCGGTTGGTCGAAGCAATGTTGCAGAGGGAGCAAAGCTCGCCTTAGGTAAGGCGCTCGATACGGTCTACAACTTCAAGGACGCGAAGGTTATTGTCTCCCTCGACAGCGATTTCTTGAGCCCGACCGCTAACCCTGGATCGATCCGATATGCTCGCGAGTTCACCGGCGGGCGCCGTGTAACGGGATACAAGGGCGAGATGAACCGTCTCTACGCCTTTGAGAGTTCCCCCGGACTCGTGGGTGCAATGGCCGACCATAGGTGGCCATGCAAAGCTGCCGAGATTTTTGGAGTGGCTTCTGCGATTGCTGCCGCCCTCGGAGTAACCGGCATCGATGGATCGGCAAAAATTCCCGCTGAATCCGCTGAGATGCTTGCCCTCGTAAAAGACCTTCAGGCGGCAGGTTCAAGCGCGCTTGTGATCGCCGGCGACCACCAACCAGCTTCGGTTCATGCGCTTGTTCATGCGATCAACGCCAAGCTCGGCGCGGTTGGCCGAACGCTCCAGTACATTTCACCGGTAGACGGTGGGGTGGAAAAGGCAAGCGATCTCCAATCGCTCGTGGGAGATCTCAACTCTGGATCGGTTGACGTGCTCTGCATGATCGAGGTCAACCCAGTTTTCGATGCGCCGACAGATTGGAAGTTTGCCGAGGCAATGGCGAAGGCCAAAACGAAGATTCGACTCGGAATTCACGAGAACGAAACCGGGCTCTTGGTTGACTGGCACCTGCCGTTGACTCACTCTCTCGAAAGCTGGGGCGATGCCCGAGCATTTGACGGAACCGTGAGCATCGTACAGCCTCTGATCGCGCCGCTGAATGACGGTCGATCTTCGCTAGAGTTTGTTTCGTTCCTTGCAGGTCGCTTGAAGTCAGGTTATGATCTGGTTCGCGAATACTGGAAGATTGCGGGCCTAGGCGCAGACTACGAAAAGGCTTGGAGGACCGCGGTCCACGATGGAATCCTAAAGGGTTCGGCATCGCCTCCCGTTGCCACGACAGTCTCGCTGAACCCATCTTCGTTGGTTTCGCCGAAGGTTGGCAGTAGCCTTGAGTTCAATTTCAGACCCGATCCGTCAATCTACGACGGTCGGTATGCGAATAATGGTTGGCTCCAGGAGCTCCCCAATCCCCTCAGCAAGCTGACTTGGGACAACGTTTTGATGATCTCGCCTGCAAAGGCAAAGGAACTTGGAGTTGTCGATGACGACCTCGTCGAGATTCGAAGCAAGACTGGAAAGGTGAAGGCGGTTGTCTTCATCCAACCTGGTCACCCGACGACCACGGCAACGATCTCGCTCGGCTATGGTCGAACCGCAGGTGGTGTGGTCGCTACGGTTACAAACGAGAATGGCAAGATGGAAGGCGGCGGATTCAACGCTTATCTCCTTCGAACCTCGGACGCGATGTACTTCACCGAAGGCTTCGAAGTTGCGAAGCTAAGCGGCCAGTTTGACCTTGCGACAACCCAAGGCCACCAGCCGCTCGAAGGCAACAAGGTTTCGCAATTCCCAGGAGATCACCGAGAGATCATTCTTGACTACACCCTTGAAAAGTGGTTGGCCGAGGGTGAAGCGATCCACAAGGAACTCGAAGAGTCCAGCGAAAAGTACAAGAAGCAAAACCTCTATCCAGAGGAGATTTTCGAATTCAAGGGCGCTCAATGGGCAATGACCATCGACATGAATACTTGTGTCGGTTGCAATGCCTGCGTCACAGCTTGCCAAGCCGAGAACAACATTCCGGTAGTTGGCAAGAGCCAGGTCGGACGACACCGAGAGATGCACTGGATTCGCATCGACCGCTATTACAGTGGATCTGAAGAGAACCCCCAGGTCAACTGGCAGCCAGTCATGTGCGTTCAATGCGAAAAGGCACCCTGCGAGCCGGTTTGTCCGGTCGCAGCAACGGTTCACAGTCATGAAGGTCTCAACCAGATGACGTACAACCGCTGTGTCGGAACCCGATACTGCTCAAACAACTGCCCGTACAAGGTTCGACGGTTTAACTACCTCAACTACACGGACAACCAGAAGCAGTTCGATGTTCGCATCGACGACACGAAGACCAACGTTAGAATTCCACTTCTCAAGATGCTGAACAACCCGGACGTCACTGTTCGAGGACGAGGCATCATGGAGAAGTGCACCTACTGTGTGCAGCGCATCAACGATGCACGCATCGAATCGAAGAAACAAAATCGAGAAATCAAGGATGGCGAAGTGATCACTGCCTGTCAACAGGCATGCCCGACACAGTCGATCATCTTTGGAAACGAGGCTGACAAGACGAGCCAAGTTGCCAGGTGGAGAAAGGACCCTCGCGGGTACCTCTTGCTTGAGGAACTTCAAACTCGACCGCGGACTTCGCACCTCGCGAAGCTTCGCAACCCCAATCCGGAGATTAAGACTGCGGAGGTGACCCACTAAGTCCATGGCTTATAAACCGTTAAATGACGTGATGATCACGGGAGATCAGACCTATGCGACGATGGATGATCGCATTGGTGCCCTGGTTCTCAATCAACGAATTCACAAGCGCAACTGGTGGATCATGTTCACGCTCGGCCTAATGGGCGCGGGCATGATGGCTACCTCCATCTCGTGGTTGCTCTACCGAGGAATCGGAATTTGGGGCAATAACGTTCCTGTCGCCTGGGCATTTGACATTGTCAACTTCGTCTGGTGGATCGGTATCGGTCACGCGGGAACGCTGATCTCGGCGATTTTGCTTCTCTTACGTCAACAATGGCGTAACTCTATTAATCGCTTCGCGGAAGCGATGACGATTTTTGCCGTCATGTGTGCGGGTATGTATCCGCTCTTGCACACGGGACGACCTTGGGTTGCCATCTATTGGCTCTTCCCATTTCCCAACATCATGGGCGTTTGGCCGAACTTCCGTTCGCCGCTCATGTGGGACGTCTTCGCCGTTTCGACATACTTCAGCGTTTCGCTCTTGTTCTGGTTCATTGGACTTGTGCCGGACTTTGCGACGTTGCGAGACAAGGCTAAGAATCGATACGCAAAGGTCGCGCTTGCCCTCCCCGCACTAGGATGGAGAGGTTCTGCAAAGCACTGGCATCGATACGAACAGGCTTATCTCATCCTTGCCGGGATTTCAACGCCGCTCGTTCTTTCCGTGCACACGATCGTTAGCTACGACTTTGCCAGCTCGATTGTCCCAGGATGGAACGTTACAGTCTTCCCGCCGTACTTCGTTGCCGGTGCGGTCTTCGCTGGGTTCGCGATGGTTATGACCTTCGCGATTCCGATTCGAAAGATCTACAAACTTGAGGACTACATCACCGCTCGTCACATCGACTGGATGTGCAAGATCACCCTTGCCACTGGCTTGATCGTTTTCTACGGATATATTCTAGAAATCTTCTACGCGTGGTATTCCGCGAGCCCGTTTGAATGGGACATGACCTTCAATCGGCGATTCACTGGACCGTATGCTTGGGCGTACTGGGCGCTGATCTTCTGCAACGGAATTGCTCCACAAGCCTTCTGGATTCCGTGGTGCCGACGCAACCTCACAGTGGTTATGTTGATCTGTCAGTTCGTCAGCATTGGAATGTGGCTAGAGCGCTTCGTGATCATTCCGATGTCGTTGACCGCCAACTTTTTGCCTGCATCGAACAAGATGTACTATCCGACCTTCTGGGACTTCGCGATGTTTGGCGGAACTATCGGGTTCTTCATCTTCTTGATGTTCCTCTTCGTTCGGTTCTTGCCGATCATCAATATCTTTGAAATGAAGGATCTGCTTTATAAGATTCAAACATGGGCGAAGAAGCACGACTCCGAAAGAGAGCCGGTTGCTACTGGAGGTGACCACTAATGCATGATTGGTCTGATCCCACCGGAACCTACGCAGTCGTTGCGGAGTTTGAAACTCCGGAAGATTGCATGCGCGCTGCCGAAAGGGCGAGAGAGGCGGGCTATACAAAGCTAGATGCCTACTCACCCTTCCCGGTGCACGGCATGAGCGAAGCAATTGGCTTCCACTGCAATAAGGTGCCGTTCTTCATCTTCACTGGCGGAATGATCGGGAGCCTTACCGGCTTCACGCTTCAGTGGTACACGGCGACGATTGACTATCCGCTCAACGTTGGCGGCAAGCCCTTCAACTCTCTTCCCTCGTTCATGCCGATCACGTTTGAATGCACGATCTTGTTCTCTGCGTTTACTGCGGTCTTCGGAATGCTGGCGCTGAATAAGTTACCGAAGCCATATCACTCCATCTTTAACACGCCGAACTTTGCGCGCGCTTCGCAGGATCGATTCTTCCTTGCGATTGAGCACGACGATCCCAAATTCGACTCGAATCAAATCATGGAATTGCTCAAGCAATCGAATCCCCTGAACGTATGTGAGGTGGAGCACTAGTGAAGAAATTCATTCAGGCTGTGATCCTCGGCTTTGGGGCGCTTGGAATCGTTGGATGTCATACTGACATGTGGCGACAACCAAGACAGCTACCTCTAGACGAGAGCACCTATTACGCTGATGGAGCGAGCTCACGCCCGCTCGTTCAAGGAACAATTGCTCGAGATCACTTAAGGCTCGACGAAGCATTCTATACCGGAGCTCTGAACGGGAAGTGGATCGACGAGATCCCGTTGACCGTGGATGATGCGCTTTTGAAGCGAGGCCAGGAACGGTTTGATATTTACTGCTCGCCATGCCACGGGCGGCTTGGAGACGGTAAAGGAATGATCTCACAGCGCGGCTTTCAGGTTCGACGACCGGTGGGGAACTACCACACGGATCGGTTGAGAACCATGCCAGCTGGACACTTTTTTGACGTGATCACCAACGGCTACGGCACGATGTACTCTTATGCTTCTCGTGTTGAGCCTCAGGATCGGTGGGCCATTGTTGCCTACATTCGAGCTCTCCAACTCAGCCAAAACGCTCCTCTTTCAGACGTAGGCGCTGCGGAACTCGAAAAGCTCAACAACCCGCCTGCACCAAAGAAGTCCGGCCACGCGGAGGGTGAGCACTAAGATCGCCATGGCAAATACAACTGAAGTGACGATTGGAGGCAAGAGCCTCGATATTGGCAAGCTCCAACACGGATGCTTGCTCACCGGAGGCATCCTCACCATTGTTTCGATGCTCGGTGTCTTTGGAGTGCTCGGGAAGGATCAGGCCACAACATGGTCGAGTTCCTACATGTTTGGTTTGCTCTTCTGGACCGGCATCTCCTTCGGCATGCTCGGCCTAGCGCTTCTGCACCACGCGGTGCGGGGCAGCTGGTCGGTTGCCATCCTGCGACTACTAGAAGCTGGCGGCGGTGTCGGCACGCTCTCGGTCATGATGCTCCTGTTCATGCCGATCGTGGTGCTCAACTTCACCGGGCACAGCATCTATGAGTGGACACATCTTGACATAGTGAAATCGGATGCGGTGCTTCTTAAGAAGTCTCAGTATCTGAACGCACCTTGGTGGACCTTCCGGCTCTTCTTCTTCTTTGGTCTGTGGCTCTTGATGGCGGCGGTCGCGCGGCAGTCGACCGTAAAGCAAGATCAAACTAAGAATTTCAAGCTGGAAACTTGGAGAAGCTCTTTCGGAGCCGCAATGCTCCCGATCTTCGTTCTATCCGTCACCTTTGCGATGACGGACTGGGGAATGTCGCTCGACTCGCACTGGTTCTCCACGATGTACGGTCCTTTGACCCTGATCGGAGCCGCTCTCGGAGCCCTTGCTCTGACCGTTTTGATCGTCACGACGAACTACGACCGGGCACCATACAACACGGTCATCGCGCCAGGACTCACAAAGGATCTTGGCAACATGCTCTTCGTCTTCACGATGCTCTGGGGCTACTTCGCCTTAAGCCAGTTCTTGATCATCTGGAACGGCAACTTGCCAGAAACTACCTCCTACTTCAAGAATAGAAGCAGCAACTTCGACAAGGCGATGGGAAATAATAATTGGGCTGCTCTTGGCATGCTCACCATCGTTGGTCAGTTCTTCGTCCCGTTCTTCGCGCTCCTTTCACCACGAACAAAGCAGTTCTCAGTGAACTTGAGGAAGATCGCAGGGTTTATCTTCGTCATCCACATCGCAGATGTCTATCTCCTCGTGATGCCGTCGATCGATTCTCGGTTGAAGGGTGGCCCGATCTCTGGGGCCCTTGGACTGGACATCTTGTCCTTCCTTGGTATTGGACTGCTTTGGGTCGGAGTATTTGCCGCCCAAACGAAGAAAGCACCGCTTCTTCCGGAATACGATAACCGACTTCAGGAGGCACTAGCTAATGCACACTAATCACGGCCCAAAGGAAGATCCGCTAACCGATCTCGGGTACGAGCCAAGAGACGTCAATGTTGGAGGCCTCGGAAAGTGGACGGTGGGTTTGTTCGGGTTCCTAGGCATGTCCATCGTCATCAGCTGGTTCGTGATTTCTGGTGCGAACTGTGGGCCGATTAAGTTCGATGGCCTAAGCGCCTCGTACTCGGGACACCCAGATCAGCTCAAAGCTCGCAAGATTCCGGAATCGCCTTATCCGCTGCTCCAGAATAACGTGACGGCCAAGGCCGATATCATGGATGTTCGACGCGAAGAGGAAAGAAGACTCCACGGATATGGGTGGGCTAATGCGGCTAAGTCGCGAGCGACCATTCCCGTCGATAAGGCGATGGAGTTCATCGTCCTACGAGGCGCGCCGAAGACTGGGAACCAGGTTCCGGCAATCAGCAAGGGCAATGTAAGCGATCAGCGCAAAGATGTTATCCCGGGCGTGACCACCGATCCAGCTCCACCCGCTGGCGCAAAGTCGACAACATCGATGTCGGGGATGCCTGAGCCGGGAACCATGGCGGGTAAATAACATGAAGCTAACTGCCTCAAATCGATTCCAGCAAAGGGTTAAGCGAACCATCCTCGTGATGGCAAGCGCACTTGTTGCTGCGGTTGCGATGAGCCAGAGCAACGCCAAGCCCCTTCAACTTGCGCCGTCCAGCCAGGCGACTAAGATCACCGATCAAATGGGCATCACCCAGAAGCTCGGTGAGCGTCTCCCTCTCGACTTGCCCTTCCT
>JBBRHU010000066.1:0-11882 GCA_038222255.1 Fimbriimonadales bacterium
GGAGCAGTCTTTTGCCAAACGGTAGATACTGTTTTCCAACACGCCATAGCCCAGAATCCTCAACGTAAAACTCATCAAGAGGGCCGGAGTCGGGGTCGCCGTCAATCTTCTGGAGTCGTTGCGAGACAAAGAACTTCCATCCTGTCTCGAGTGACCCAGAAAGGCTGACCGTGCTGAAGTGACCGAGCCGATCGTAAAACTTGAACGTAGTCGGACCTCGGTCGCCGAAAGACTGGGTGGCCAGGAGATCAAGCTTGATTTTGGCGTCAGCAGCTTGCCCGAACCCAATGGGAGCGAGGAAGACGCCAACGCCACAAACGATCAATCTTGAGAGGTGAGCCATGAGCCGACTTCGCCTAACGGTACCTGGTGTTGCTCTGAACTCGCGAGACGCTTGACCGTCGCGAACCCTCCAGCCACCTCGTCGTCGCCAATCATGATCGCGAACTTCGCGCCCGATCGGTCGGCTTGGCGGAGCTGCGACTTCATGCTCTTCTCGTCGATATCTTCCATCACCGCGAGCCCGGCATTCCGCAAGTTGCGTGCAAGGTCGCGGCAGACCTTCGCCGCACTTGGAGTCGACATGATCAGAAACGCGTCCGCAGGAGGAAAGTCAAACTGCTTTTCGACCGAGTCGAGAACGATCAAAAGTCGCTCGATTCCCATCCCAACGCCGACACTGGGCGTGGAGGCTCCGCCGAGCTGTTGAATCAAAGTGTCGTACCGTCCACCTCCGCAGAGTGCGCTTTGTGCACCAAGGTGAGCGGAGTGAACCTCAAAGACGGTTTCGGTGTAGTAGTCCAACCCACGCACGACTTCAGGTGCGACTCGGAATTGCACTCCGGCTTCAGTCAAATATTGTTGCAGCGCTTCGAACCTCGCCTTCGAGTCCTCTTCAAGGAAGTTTAGGACCGGAGGAACTCCAGCTACGATCTCTTGCACCTTCGGATCTTTTGAGTCAAGGAGTCGGAGTGGGTTCTTTCGAACACGCTCTTGATCTTCTTCTGGCTGCGTTTCCATCCACGGACCAACTGCCTCAAGAATCGCGTCTCGGAAACGATCTCGGCACTCGTCGCGACCCAGCGAATTGAGGAGAACGATTGGTTCGGGAACTCCGACTGCTTCGTAAAACCGAACGGTGATCTCGATAATCTCGGCATCTGCCCGTGGCGAGGGTGAGCCAACAAGCTCTAGCCCAAGCTGGTGCCCTTCTCGCATCCGCCCTTTCTGGGGTCGCTCATAACGAAAGAAAGGTGTGACGTAGCTAAGCCGAGTCACCGTGCCCGGTGGGCACAGGTTGTTCTCAATCAGCGACCGCATAACGGGCGCGGTTCCTTCCGGCTTTAAGGTGACGCTACGGTCGCCCTTGTCCGTGAAGGTGTACATTTGCTTCGTGACAATCTCGCTCGTTTCGCCGGAAGAACGCGTGAAAAGCTCGGTCTGTTCGAAGGTTGGGGTGCGGATTTCGTGGTAGCCATAGCGCCCGACTAACTGCCGGAAGGTTGATTCGACATATTGCCATTTGGCTGATTCGCCAGGCAATACATCAGCTGTTCCACGCTGCGCTTGAAATCTCATTGCTCGTTCATTGTGAACGAAAATCTGGTGAGTTCTGAGAACTTAGGCGGCTTCAGAACGAGTGATGGGGAGCGCCATCGAACGAAGTCGGGCTTCAGATTTTTCGCGCTTCATTGAACGCTCAGCGGTTGCCATGAGCATTGTAAAGTCGCTTCCGTCCAGTGGAAAGGTCGCCACACCGATGCTCACCGAAATCCGAACATCGCCGATGCGGTCGTGAGTAAGGTTGAAATCCGCACTCTCAACCGACCTCTTGATGCTGTCCTTCACCTCGTGGGCTTCAATGATGTTCACTTCATCTAGCACCACGACAAACTCATCGCCGCCATAGCGAGCAATGGTCCCTCGATTGCCAGCGCACTCCTCAACAATGCGAGTCACTTTCTGGAGGACCTCGTCGCCTGAGCGGTGCCCGAAAACTTCATTGATTGGCCGGAAGCCGTCGATATCGAGGACGAGGATCGAGAAAAGGTCAAGCAGACCCTTGTCAGCGGTTCGCTCTTGAAGAATGCGAGTGAAAAATTTGGCGTTGTGAGTCTCAGTGAGGGGATCGAACTCTCCTTCTTCCGTTGACTCGGTGTGAAGGAAATTGAACAGCGCCATCCCGAGACTCTCGGCGATCGTCTCAAGCAACTGCTGGTCTTGGTCATCGAACTGGTCGAGGTCTGGGTGGTAAAGGTTGACCGTCCCAAGTTCGAGCCCATCGTAGACTACGGGCACGATCATGCTCGATTGAAATAGTTGCCAGGGTTCGTCCGAAACGGTATTAAGAAGCAGGTCATCGTGCTGATACTCGCCGCGATAGGAAGCTCGTGAGGTCAGCACTTGCCAGGACTGGCTCGCAGAATTCAGCGTTTTACTTTGCTGCAGAAAGGCAAGGTTAGCTCCGAGCGAGACGTTCACTGTCAACTGCTCTTCTTCGCGGTCACGAGTTAGGAAGCAGCAAGTCGAACCGGGGAACGCGGCCTGTAGCTTTCTCCCCAGAATTTCAAGCGACTCGCGCATCCCAAGACCGGTCGATAGGGACTGCGCAACTTCGTAAAGTGCCCAGAGGTCCGACGACGCGCGACTTATCTGGCGTGCGACTTCTGTGGAAGGGTCGTTGGCTCGTTTGGCCTGGGCGTCGCTCGGCTTAGCCAAAGGGCCTTCGCCTTCGCTGGCCATTTCAGCGACTACACCGTCGATCACCTCTAGGAAAGCGGCGACTACCACCGGGTCAAACTGGGTCCCGCGCGATTCTTCAATCTCTTGCCTCGCCTTTTCGTGACTCCAAGCAGTTCGATAGCTGCGAGTGCTAGTGAGGGCGTCGTAAACGTCAGCAACGGAGAGGATTCTAGCGATCAACGGGATGTTTTCGCCGGCCAGACCTTCTGGATAGCCAAGCCCATCCCAGCGTTCGTGGTGATATTTTACGGCAGGCAAAACTGGCCAAGGGAAGGGAACTGGCTCTAGAATCGCCGCGCCAATTTCTGGGTGGAGCTTTATCTTCGCAAACTCATCTGGTGTCAATCGGCCGGGCTTGAGCAAGACGTATTCAGGTACGCCGAGCTTTCCGATGTCGTGCAGGAGTGCGCCCGTGCTGACTGCTTCATAGTCGTCGCCTTTCAACCCGAGCTGCTTCGCGATTGCTTCCGAGTATCGCTGAACCCTCAAGATGTGTTGATGGGTGTACTGGTCCTTCGCGTCAATCGCAAGCGCGAGACTCTTGATCGTGGCAAGGTAGAGGTCGGAGAGCTGAGCCTGCTTTACGCGGAGTTCGGCAATGTGCTTCTCGCGCTCTTGGGATCGAGATTGACCGAGCAGATACGCTTGGTGGGTAAGGATCAAGAACGGAGTGAAGACCAGAAGTGCAACGCCGAGATTTGTCTCGAATCCAAACAGGAGCAACGAGGTTAAGGTGAGCAGTGAGATCAGTGCAAGAACACCAGCCTCAACGTGGCGGATTGTGAATCGAAGCCAGTCTTGCCAACGAGATAAATTCCCTGGCCAAGATTCAGCGATCGAAATCACAGCCCAGTAGCAAAGCCCGGCGGTCAGGAGTTGGGGGACATCTGCCGGAAGTTGGAACGGTGACCCAGTGCGAGTTTTACTTGCGAAGACTGCTCCAGCAACCAGACTCGCCAGATTGACACTGATCGCCCCTCGAACCTTGTTTGGGATCGTAGTGAAGGCAGTCTTGCCGAAACTCAGAAATGTGCCAACGAGCAGTACGGACAGCGCGAGCGGGTATCCAACATAGAGGGTGGCAACGAAGATCAGTCCCCACTGGAGCGGGAAGATGAATCGCTCGCCGGTCGAAGGCAATGCAAAAGAGCGGATCGACCGATGTCCAAGCAAAATGGCGACCACGACAAGCGCGAGGGGCTCCCACCATTGGACCGAAGCTGGGGGTAGGGTGAGGCTCCCAAGCAATGCAGGGATCAGGAGGAGAGCGAGACTCTTTCCTGTGGGTTGGCTACCGCGCAAGGCACTCATCCCCATACACCGTAAAATTATCGGGTCAAGGGGATGAAACTGAAGGTTTCAGACTGAAAAATCTAAACGCGGTTGGAAGGTATTACGATCTGTGTCTTCAGAACTTCGCCCTTTTCTGGACCAGCCTTGTGAATCAAGAATCCAGCGAGCGCGCCCCATCCTAGAAGGGTCACACCGACGAACATCACGAATGAGAATTTCTGAATTCGAACCTGAGCTTGGTCGCTGATCGTGATTCCCCATCGAACGCAGATGTTCCAGAGGCCGTAGCTGAGGTGATAGCTGCTCGCAAGGATGCCGACCACGTAGATGGCAAGAATTGCGTAGCCGTAGCTCGTGAAGGTCTTCTGCATTCCTGCAAACTTGATCGCTTCAGAGTCGTTCGTAAGATACTTCGCCACGGTCGTGGTCGAGATGTGGAACAGCAAGAAGGCAAAGATCACCATCCCGCTGACGCGCTGGAGCCAATACATTCGGTTCTGAGACCAGCCGTATTTGGTGCCAATGAAGTTTGGCTTCGCACGGGTGGAGATGAAGAATCCGTAAAGCGAGTGGAAGAGGAGCGGAATCCAAATCATGCCCACTTCCATAGCGAGAAGGATGTGCTTCGGCAAGCTCTCAAAGAAGTGTATGACTCCGTCGAAATAAGCTGGCCCCGCGAGTGAAAACGAGTTCAACGTCAGGTGTTGGAGCATGTAGAAGCCCACGGGAATGATCCCAGTGAGCGAATGCAGCTTATGAAGGACGAAGTTTTCTCGATTCAATGCTACTGACATGGTCGCCGGTCCAAGCAAATGCTACCTGGACTCTACGCCTTTGTGGGTGACTGCATCGCACTAGCCCCATTCCTAACTTCGATTTGTGGAAAGTTCGACAGGCAACCCGGTACCCTGACAGGAGAAGCCATGCCGTATATCACCGACATCACAGCAAGAGAAATTCTGGACAGCCGCGGAAATCCCACCGTGGAAGTTGACGTTATGTTGGAGAGCGGCGCAATTGGGCGCGCAGCTGTTCCGAGTGGAGCAAGCACCGGCGCATTTGAGGCCGTGGAGCTTCGCGACGAAGATAAGGGGCGCTTCCTCGGTAAGGGTGTCCTCAAGGCCGTTGAGAATGTCAACGAGATCATCGCACCAGCTCTGCTCGACAAAGATGCGACCGACCAAACCTCGATCGATACCGACATGCTCGAGCTTGATGGGACAGAAAACAAGAGTCGGCTCGGCGCGAACGCGATTCTCGGTGTTTCACTCGCAGTTGCCAAGGCCGCTGCGAACCACGTCCGCCTACCGCTTTATCGTTACATCGGTGGTGTGATGGCTAACACCTTGCCGGTTCCAATGTTGAACATTCTCAACGGCGGACAGCACGCGGACTCTAACGTGGACTTTCAAGAATTCATGATCCTGCCCGTCGGCGCAGAGTCATTCAGCCACGCGGTCCAGATCGGATCTGAAATCTTCCACACGCTCAAAAAGGTTCTCAAGTCGAAGGGGCTAAGCACCGGTGTAGGCGACGAAGGCGGATTTGCACCCTCCCTTGAATCACAAGAACTTGCCTTCGACTACATCATCGAGGCGATCCAGCAGGCAGGCTTTACCCCAGGAAAGGAAGTTTGGCTTGGCATTGATGCGGCTGCCACTGAATTCTATGCGGACGGAGTCTATCGGTACAAGGCAGGCGCAGTTCGGGAGCGAAACGGTGCTGAGCAAGTTGAATATCTCGCTGGCCTCGTTGCGAAGTATCCGATCATTTCAATCGAGGACGGTTGCAGCGAAGATGATTGGGACACATGGAAGGCTCTCACCGACGCGATCGGTGACAAGGTCCAACTCGTCGGAGACGACCTATTCGTTACTAATGTGGAGCGGCTTGCGCGAGGAATCGAATCGGGAACGGCCAATTCGATTCTTGTCAAAGTCAACCAGATCGGCACGCTTACGGAGACTCTCAACGCAGTCGACCTTGCTCGTCGGTCGGGTTACACGGCGGTTATGTCCCACCGAAGCGGTGAGACCGAAGACGTCACGATTGCCGACCTCGCGGTCGCGACAAACTGCGGTCAGATCAAGACCGGCGCACCAAACCGAACCGACCGAGTTGCAAAGTACAACCAGTTGCTAAGAATCGAAGAGATGCTCGGCGCCTCCGCGGTCTATGCTGGTCCTTCCGGTTTTGGCTCTGTCGCGTATCGACTCGTCTAGTGCGGTAGCACTTTGACGAGTTGCTCGATGTGATAGGTATCGTGCCCGATCATGGTCCAAATGTATGCCGAGATCGTGATCGGGCCGAGTTCTGGATGGCTTATCGTATGAGCGAGTTGCTCTTCGGTTAAGCTTTTTACATAGTCTAACGTCTTCGCTCGCTCCGCTCGGAATTTTGCAATTGATTCCTGAATCTGCGCGGTTGCATAGCCCTCTTCGATTGCGCGTACGCTCTCGTCGTAGACTTCAACCGGGGCTCCATCCGACGTCACTCCAGTCCGAAGGCGGTGCTGAAAGATCGGTTCCCAGTCTGCAAGGTGGGCAATCGCTTCGGTAGGAGTGAATCTATCCTCGCCGGTCGGTTGGGTTAGCACGTCCTGCGCAAGACGTGCAAGGAGGTCGGCCACGATCTCAGGGCCGAATGCGAGTGCGCTATAGCCGTAGGGTGTGATGTGTCTATTCATCCTCGTTGTATACCTACGACGGAGTCGGGAGTGAACTACTCCCAAAAAGAACTGCCGGGTAACCTTTCTCGTAAGAAGAGAGGTCTTCCAAACCAATGTCTGAAAACGAACCAAACCACCTGCTTTCGCGTCGCGATGTCCTGATTGCTGGTGCCGCCGTCAGCCTTGCTGCAGGATTTGACTTGACCTCATTCGCCCCTGTCGGGCAAAAGGAGAAACTTACTAGAATGGAACCGAAACTCGTCCGTGTACCAACCGAAGCTGACCTCGCCAATGCCATGAAGACGGCATCAAAGGGTATCAGCGAAGCCACTCACGTGGCTCACCTTGCGCTCTGGCAGGGCTACGCAAACAAGACCAATGAGATCCGAAAGGCTCTTGCTGAGCTAGATACCGATCCTGCGAAGGCTAACCAAATCTACAGCCAGATGCGGGCACTGAAGGTCAACTATGCTTTCGCCTACGGTGGATACATTAACCATAACGTCTACTTCGAGACCCTCGGTGGTGAAGGCGGCCCTGCAAATGGCGACGTCCTTGCACTGATCAACGAAGCATACGGTTCTCCCGAGCGATGGGCAGCAGACTGGAAGGCCACTGGCATTGCGGGTCGAGGCTGGGCTTATCTTGCCTATGACCACGAAGAGAAGCGTGTTTACAACTACATCGGCGACGCCCAAGACACGTTCCCAGCTTGGAACAACACTCTCCTCCTCGCGATGGACGTCTACGAGCACGCCTACTTCTTGGACTTCAAGACCGCTCGAGCAAAGTACATCGATGCCTATCTCCACTGCGTCAACTGGGACGCCGTGAACGGCCGACTCCACAAAGCCCTTTCGCGGTAAGTTTGTAGGTTCGCGGGTTCGTGGTTTGTGGTTGTAGAGTGGCTGAGAAGTCGCTCCCAACCCACAAACTCACGAACCACGAAGGTGATATATTAGGCGCATGCCTATTCTGTCTGCACTATTCCTTCTCGCGAGTCCGGCTTGGGTTGGGTCCACTGATCCTGCGAAAGAGTATCAAGCGATCATTCAGGCCCGAGCTGCTGCTCTCGCAAAGCTCCGAGAGGAGAAGAAACCTCTCACTCAAGACCTCCTCACGGAAATCACCGGCGGTTCTCAAAAGGCCGCCAAAGCTGCTCTTGGTGGTGTTGACCTCAAGGCCGTTGACGCGGCTCAAGCACTAGACTGGGCGCGACTTGCGGACCTTGCACAAGTGCGAGGACCGGTCATTGGGCTTCTGACGAAGTTCATCGACACAAAACCAGCTCCAAACTTGGAATACCAGGCTGGCTCACTCGGCTTGAGCTATGCTCGGCAAGCGAAGGACACCACGAAGTTGTTCTACTTCGCCGACCACCTTCCCGCAACTACAGACGCAGAGAAGGTTCGTAGAGCCTCTCTCCTCGTCTCCTCTGTTGGTCCCGCTAAGATTGAGCACGAGGGGTTTGACAAGGGAGCAAAGTGGATCGACGGTATCGTTGAAAGCGTTTTGGCGCTGAAGTCCGATGCAAAGCTCGGCGCCCAGGTAACGAGCCTCATGCTCGGTGCTGTCACCCAAAAGGCGGACTGGCTCGAGCACAACGGTCGAGCTCAAGATGCGGTGAAACTGATTGATGCCAGTGTCGTCGGCCTCGACCCGAAGCTCGCTCGCACCCTTCTTGGCAAGAAGACGCAGCTCTCGATTGTCGGGACCCAAGCTCCCACATTCAAACCCACAGAAGTGATCGGTGACTTCGCTGGTCTTGAGTCGCTCAAGGGCAAAATTGTGGTTCTCGACTTCTTCGCTCACTGGTGCGGCCCGTGCAAAGCGAGCTTTGCCGACATGCGCCAACTCAATGCGGATCTGAACGCTAAGGGCGTGCAGATCATTCATGCGACCACCTATTACGGCTACTACGGTGCTGAAAAGGGATTGACGAAAGAGCAAGAGTACGCGAAAATGAAGGATTTCGTGAAGGAGAACAGCCTGGCTTGGCCGGTCGTGTTCATCAACCGAGACGACTTCGCAAAGTTCGGCGTCACCGCAATCCCGCACGTCGTGTTGATCGATGCAGACGGAAAGGTTGAGCGAGTCAAGATCGGCTACTCAAAGGAAACCTTCGCCGAATTCCGCAAAAAGATCGAAACCATGGTTGCCTCGACAAAGCGACGCTGAGTGGGTCAGTGAGTTTGTGAGTGAAGGAGTAGCAACTCAATAACTCACAAACCCACCAACCTACCCGCTCGTTCGAGCGGATGCCTGTGCTTTCCAGCCTCGGGTCTGGTCTCCAGACCAGGGGCGGAAGTCGGCCAGGGAGAAGTCGCCGTCACGGTAAATTGTCATCGTCCACTGGAGGGTGCGCGGGCGGAAAGATGTTCCTGCCAACTCGGTCCATTGGACGTAGTTCAAGTTTTGGCCAGTCGGTCCGACGCCGAGCCAGAAGGCGATCGTGCGCTTTGGAGCTGACGTGTAGACCCAGACCGATTCTCCCGTTCGCGGGCGATAGATCTTGCCTCTAATGAGCGGATCATTCATGTCCTGGCCGTACTGAACTTCGTAAGGGCCGACGCCGGGCATCCAACTCTTCATCATCGGAACAGATCCGATCATCGTTTCGTTCAGAAGTCGGAGTGCCTGGACTTCCGCGCCTTGGGCGTGTACGGAGGCAAGCTGAATGAGAGTGTTGATCGGCACCGAATCTCGCCTAGCTGCGTTTCCGGCGTAGGGCGTCACGGAATACTCCCGCGCGGGAACGTTGTATTGGTAGAAATTGATGCTGTCTCCAACCATTCGGTGGGACACGCGACCGTTCTCGTAGGAGATCACCTCGAGCCAAACCGAGTTCGGTGCAGTTTCAAGCTTGGTGCGAAGGAAGACGTCCGTTCGAATATTCACGGGACGGTTCCCGATCTCATCTGTGCCCTCGAGTGACAGGCAAAGCTTGCCTGCATCTCTCATCCCCTGCAGCGAGGCGTTGACAAGTGGCAGTCCTCGGTCAGATTGTTGCGGCGTCACCAATGTGGTGAGCATGGTGAGCGCAAGGGAAGCGGTGGTGCTGAGCATCATGGCGTTCTCAATCTATGACGATTAAAGGTCGTCGCATGTTCTCGCACTCACACTTTGAAGGGGCCAAATGCCGACGGGTCGGAGTGAATCCTCACTCCGACCCGCCAACAACGCTTGTGCTTGGTCGTTTAGTTGCAGCCGCTTGCGGTTGCGCCTTGTCCAGAACCGCTGATCCAGTAGCAGACGTTACCGATCGCATCGTTGTAGTTGACGCTCTTCGAGTGGCCGTCAACAAACTGTGCGTTCATCTTTCCACCAAAGAGTCCTCGACCATCGGCGATTGCTCGGGCAGCGTTTCCGGATGCATAGGGACCAGACTCTCCACCCGTGAAGCTCCACTGAGATCCGCCCATGTTCTTCCAGTAGAACTTGTACTGGGAACCTTGGTTGTTGATGAATGCCTGGATGTCGGTGAGCTCAGCTGCCGTCATCTTGTTTGTCTGAAGGAGGCCGCTCTCGTTCATGACGTCGGGAACGACGCCATAGTAGGTTGCATCGGTCACCATGATGACGCCAGCAACGTTGTTGATCGCTGTTTGCGAGATCGAGACCGGAGTTGCTCCAGCGGCTTGGCCGAAGTTAGCTGCAGGGCTCAACCAGCCGTCGTTGTGACCGTAGCTGTTTTGTCCACCGTAGTTGAATCCGGTGCAACCTGCTGCCGCGCAGTTCAGGGTTTGCTTGCCACCTGGGACGAACTTGTTCGATCCTGCCGGATTGGCAAACATCTGGTAGTTCTTGGCGTAGGGCTGGAGCATGTAGACCCAGTAGTAGCGAGCCGACGAGTTGTTGCCAGATCCTGCGTCCAACTGAGCAGCCTCAGGAAGTCGGTTGCCATTTCCGTCAAGGTACTGAGGGCAGGTCGCAAACGCGCCCGACGCATTGCAGTTAAAGCGGTGCGGGTAAAGGAGGTCGTCGTAGTCTGTGCTGTACAACAGCGTTGAGGTGCCGACCTGCTTGAGGTTGCTCAGGTCAGCCGTCTTTTTGGCCGCAAGCTTCGCCTGGGCGAATACTGGGAACAGGATGGCTGCGAGGATCGCAATGATTGCGATAACTACGAGCAATTCGATGAGGGTGAAGGCTTTACGAGTCATGGAAATTCCCCCGTTGGGCGTGCACAAGGGCATCCCGCAGAGTCCACGGCTAGGATTCCTACGCTATTGTTAAGAACAATCCCGAATTGGGAGTTATTAACAAACTCTTGACGGTGGCTTAACATTAGGGTCTCTTGCTTCGAGAAACCCTGAAATACGCCTCCATCAGCGTCGTGAGGGTAAAACCAAAAGATGCTTCTGGAAGGGAAAAAGGGAATCGTCCTAAACGTGACGAACAAGAATTCGATCGGCTGGGCGATTGCCGACCTTGCCAATCAACAGGGAGCGACCGTCGGACTCGGTGCTCAGAACGAACGTCTTGCTGAGGGTGTCCAGAAGCTGATTGAAGGACGTGAGCGATTTGATCCACTGATCATCGACTTTGCCGAAGACGCACAATACGATGCACTTGCCGAGCAAGTGAAAGACCTCTATGGGCAGATCGACTTTGTTGTGCACAGCGTCGGCTACGCACCTAAGACTGCACTCCAAAATCGATTTATCGAAACCACACGCGAGGATTTCATGCTCGCGATGGACATCAGTGCGTATTCGATGCCGCGACTCTGCCGAGCCCTTGAGCCCTTGATCAAAGATGACGGCTCGGTCATCACACTCACCTACGTCGGCTCGACGCTGGCGGTGCCGAACTACAACGTCATGGGCGTTTGCAAGGCCGCGCTAGAATCTTCGGTTCGATATCTTGCGGTTGACCTTGGTGTAAGAGGAATTCGAGTGAACGCGATCAGCCCCGGTCCCGTCAACACCATCAGCGGACGTGGAGTCGCCGGTCTCGCAGGCAAGATTAAGCAGGTTCACGAGGATGCACCTCTAAAGCGGCCGTATGGTCAAAAGGAAGTTGCGGGTGCGGCGATGTACCTTCTCAGCGACCTCGGCCAAGGTGTGACAGGGCAACTCTTGTTTGTAGACTCTGGATACACGATCCTCGGAGTCTAAATGCGTCTATTGACAGTACCGAACTGGTCGTTTGCAGACCATCCGCAGATCATCGACCAGTT